>JBNKGN010000047.1:0-15069 GCA_050289845.1 Crocinitomicaceae bacterium
GAATTTGTAAATGATAAAACAGTAGCGGTATCTGACATTGCAGACCATTCTGGCGAAAATAAGTTGATGGGAGGCACCAGATTAACCGTGTTCGAGGAACATAAAATACTATCCACAGGAAGAATGGGTTCATCTTTAAAAGATCCCAATGAATACGCATAACTCTCAGCGTTCCCCATTCCATACAAATAAGCCGTAAATCCGCTTGCCGCATATAAGTTATGACTTCCCTGGGTCACCGAAACCTGAGCATATGATACCGCAGGATTGGCAGCGAAATTGGTGAAATTACCCACGGGAATTGGATTGTTATCAAGTAGAACCGTACCGATATTTGCCGATTCCACGATAATGTTTAGGTAGTGATTTGTAATCACCGCAGAAGCCACCGTACTGAACGTAACGTCCTCGATTTTTTGATCATTTGCGTTCAAGATTAACATTGCGGGATCACCGTTTAATGAACAATTATCCCCTTGCATGAGCTGCACCACCTGCACCGGAAAATTCGAAGTAATTTGCCGTGGAACAATTTCATTGTTGACTTCGATAAACTGCCCTGCATTTAAGCTTTGGGGAGCGTTACCGTCAACGGAAATAAGAGTTCCATTGTCTCTGGCCAATACCCGATACGTGTACGTTCCTGTCGATTGAAACGGGGGAATGTAATATTCCGTACCCCACGCATACGAAGGGAATTGTTGGTCAAAAAGATGATCACAGGTTGTACAATTCGTGGGAACATTGGCGCATTGTGCACCTCCAAAAACAGCAAAAGGTCGACACGATCCACTTTGGGCCGTACCCCGAACAATGGTACCTGTCAAATCAGTCGTTGTGAGATTGGCGCGTACCTGGTAGGTTTCCCCTTCGTTGATAATAATCGTATAAGGAATCCCCGCTGAATGCCCGCCTTCTGTCGTAACAGATGGGATTATTTCCAGTTCCGTGTTGTTTTGCGTACCAACGATGAGCATTTCCGAACGATTAAATCCCGAAATACCTGGATATGCAGAAACAATATACTCTGTCCCTAAAGACGAAGACGGTAAAATTTTTGAAGCATCTGCACTAAAAACAGAAAAATTGATGGCGAACAAACTTACAGGTTGTGAGGTCGTGACGTGAATCCCTTTGGTGTCAATTTGATCACTGGTTGTCGTTTCTCCTGAATTGAGGGGAACAATAACTGTTGTGGTTACATTTGGTACAACGGTAAAATTAAAAGACCACCCCATCAATGGAATTTCAACGGTACCTGTAGCTGCTGTTTGGGAAGAGATGAACAATCGCAATTCCTCATTGGACGATCCTGTATTGTGCATAAATCCCAACCAGAAATCAGTGCCGACGGTAGCCAAAGTTTGCGCGTTGGATGTAGGCACTCCCACTGAAAGCAGAAATACCAGAATCAGTAATCCCTGACGGACCTTCTTCATCCAACCTTGAAACATAAGTACAGTGTTTGGAGTGAAGATAATCATTTGATCGCCAAGGATTCCGTTAATAGCTTAAAAGGAATCAACCATTGAGCCAAACGATACACCTATTGAGTCTATCTTTCGCAAGACGAACTCTATGGCAAGCCATTCAACGGGATCACCTTGTCGTTCTCCCTGATGTTTAGCGCAGTACGTTGATATGTCCTGTCTTGGTTTTGACGTCAGTACGCTCAATATCGTACGCGTATTTATACACTGCTTGCCAAATATAAGTACCATCAGAAATCAACGTTCCATTATACGTTCCGTCCCAAACAAAGTCAGGATCGAACGATTCAAAAATCAACTCGCCCCAACGGTTGAAGATTCTAAACTCAAAGGACTCGAACAAACACTCGTGCAATAACGACAACGATTGGTTGTATTCATCACCATTTGGCGTGAAGGTATTCGGAACGAAGAACGGACAATCGCAATCGTCGACAAACAAATAAACGGTATCCGTAACATCTCCACATCCGAAGGCTGTAGCCCAAATCTCAAGGGTATCACCAAATGTAAATGGATCATTGTAAGTAAAGGTGTTATTGGTTGATCCGTTTGACCACAAAATAGAATCCAGGTTATTGATTTCTGGTCCAAGAAAGACTGTTTCATCGTGACAGATATGACGATCTTCTCCCAATGAGAATTCTACGTGACCTACCCCTACCTCTACTGTTGCTGTGGCCTCACAAACATCAAAAGCCGTTACTGTATAAACTCCTTCTCCCACAACAATGGAAGGTCCTGTCATTTGATTGTCCCAATTGTAATATGGTGAGTTTTCCAAATACGCAGTCACTTCTACTAATGCGGTATCACACAAATAAATGTACGGAACCAAATCGATTACAGGAACCTGTACCATTTCAATCGCCATCGTATCATATCCAACACAGTTATTTGCACCAACGACTGCAACAGCGATGAAGGTATTCGGACCAGAAACATCCGTTGTTGGTAAATTACTTCCGTTAGACCACGTGTATTGATTGTAGGCTTGTGTCAGCGAGTATGTAACGGTATCAATCACACAATAGGCTGGTGGACCAACGATGTCTGGCACTGGCGCCAATATCTCATTGATCACTACCTCATCATTGGAAATACAGCCGTAGATATCGGTGACTTCGACGTTGTACGTTCCTCCTGCATCCACATTAATCTGTGCTGTCGTTTCATTTCCTGGTGTCCACAAATACGTGTCTCCTACTGCTACAGTTCCATCCAAAACGATGGTCTCGTATTCACAAATATCCTGATCTGGACCAAGTGAAACCACAGTTACTGGATGGTAGTCGACATTAATGGTATCGCTTAAAGTACATCCGTTGGAATCTGTTAATTCCACCCAAACCATCGAAGCCGTTGAAACGGTATACGTCGCCCCCACTGAATTGTCCGACCAAAGGGCACTTCCTCCAGCTGGGATTGTGACGTTCAACTGTAAATCATCGCCATCACATAAGGTGGTATCGTTTCCAAGCTCGAGTGGAATTACTGCGAAATTAGAAATCACCATAGCATCCGTGTCCGAACCACAAGCTGTCGTAGCTGTCACCCAATAAACACCTGCCGTAGCAGCGGTAATGGATGTTGTTGTTTCCAATGTATTCCATTCATACGTTGGATTCGGCACATTGTTGATCGATGAATTGATTGTCACAGATTCACCAAGACAGACCGTCGTGTCATTGTTGATCGTCACAACTGGCAATTCATTCACGTAAAATTGAATCGAATCCATCAACGTACATCCCAAAGGTGACATGTAGTCAACATAGTACAATTGATCCGTGGTTGGACTCAAAATAGGGCTCGTACTTGTTGGGTTGGTAATATTTGTCGTCGGGGACCAATTAATATTGGTATTTCCAGTCAAATCAAGCGTTACACTTTCTCCCTGGCAGATGGTCGTATCTCCAAGTGATCCAATTGTACTTCCCTGAATATACGTAACTGTCACGGAATCCGAAATCGAACAAATTCCATTATCGACATTAAGAGTATAAGTGAGCGTTGTATCGGCTTGAATCGTTGGGCTCAACAAAGTCGAATTGTTCAGAACTCCAGCGTGATTCCATGAATAAGTTGGGTTTGTAGCGTTCGAATTTGCAACCATTTGATAGCCATTCGTTAAACACAAAATAGTATCGGGTCCAGCATCAACAGTGAAATCTTGCACATTCACCAAAACAGAATCGGTGTACGTACATTGACCTTGCACAACATCCAACACGTACCAGGTATCAACCAACGGTGCCGCAAAAGGAGTTAGGGAGGTCGGATCGTCAAGATCTGCAGAAGGTGTCCAGGTAAATGTAAATCCAGTATTGTCTAACATTTGGAACGACACATTTTCTAGCATCCAAACATCTTCAGCTACTGCAGTAAAAACTGGTTGAATCCATCTGAAGCGGGTTGCTGCTGTTTGCGCTGCTGCAGGAATTACAGCTGATACAAGTGTAAAATTAGGATAGGCACTCTCGAAAAGCGTGGTTATTGTTGTCCAGGTTGCTCCTGCATTGTTGGAATATTGCAAAAGAACATCCTCGCCAGGATCTGCATTTTCACAAGGAGCCACCCCATTGGCAATTTTAATACTGAAATCAATCGTTCCACCCAAAGTTGTATTCATGTCAACTGTTTCAGCAACACGTGGAGCGGCACCGTCAAAGAACAAGGCATCACCTGTTATAGCACCACAAACATTCGAATTCGAGAATCCACCGAGATTTGCCCACAAGTTCGGATCATTTCCTCCATTAAAATCATCAAAATAGACAATTTGATATACGTCCACGCTGTGTTGCGAGGAATCACCAATACAAATATCTTGTTGGGATGTCAGAAGATCCATTTGACCGATAGTCCCTCCATCTACGTGAATATAGACACTGTCCGTTGCTGAACTACACGTTGATCCAACAGAAGATACCGTCAGATAATACCAGCCACTTGTTAAAGCAGTCAACACTGGATTGGCAGCCGTTGGATCATCAAAATAATACCCAGGCGACCATTGATAATCGAACAAACCAGGTGTGGTGACATTCGCGGTCATTTGAATATTGGCGAACATACAAACAGTATCTTCACTAGCCATTGGATCGATTACCGGTGGATTAGGTGCCGCAACACTGTAGAGGTATTCAAACTCACATCCGGAAACAAGTGAATTTCCTGTGATTACATAAACGTCGTTAATAATTGGCGGAACCAAAATCAATGTGTTGGTAGTTGCGATCACCGTATTCGTATCTGAAAGTGTTGTCCACTCCGGTGAGAATAGTGAAATTGGTGGTGAAAGTATCACAGAATCGTTCGAACAAAATGCCGAATCGATCAATAATGGTGGCTCCGGACGGAATGAACCTACGGAATACGCATAACTTTCTGCACTCCCTGTTCCGTATACATATCCGCTAAATCCATTCGGTGCCTGAAGGCTGTGACTTCCTTGTGCGATCGGAACAGAAGCGTAAGAGTTTAAAGGATTGGAAGGATACGGACTAAAACTCGCCGCTGGAATTGCAACGTTGTCTAAGAGTACGGTTCCAACATCCACCGTTTCACAAATGACATTCAAGTTGTGTTGATTGATCACCGCTGATGTAACGGTACTAAAGGTTACTTGTTCTATTTTCTGATCATCTGCATTCAACACGAGCATGGCAGGATCTCCCGTCAAACTACATGTTACTCCTTGCATGTATTGTGTTACAGAAATCGGTTGATTGGCTGAAATTTGTCGTCCTGCCGGCACGTTGTTAAAGAATTGATATTGCCCTGCATTTAAGTTGATCGGTGCACCACCATCAATAGAAACCTGTGTTCCATTGTCGCGTGCCATTACTTGATAGGTGTATCCTGACGTTCCCGCGAAAGGCACTGTGTAATATTCAGTACCCCACGATCCTACTGGCAACAATTGATCATAAATATGATCACAAGCTGTACAACCTGTTGGGATATTGGTACACTGCGATCCTGCAAAAACGGCAAACGGACGACACGGACCACTGGCAGCGGTTGCCACCACAAATGTTCCTGATAAATCGGTCGTACTGGTCGCTGCTTTTACTTGATATGATTCGCCCTGATTCAACGCAATTGTGTACGTGACACCGGCTGCATGCCCTCCAGAAGTGGCTACAGAAGGCGTAATTTCAATTTCGGTATTGTCTTCTGTTGCAACAATTAAAAACTCTGAAGACAAGTTAAATCCGGATCCAATTCCACCAAATGTGGAAACGATGTACTCTGTTCCCAAAGAGCGAATCGGCAATACTTTACTTGCATCTGCGGTGTAGGCATGGAAGTTAATCGCGAAGACACTCACGGTATCGTTCGTTGTGATGTGAACCCCTCTTGTATCCACGACATCATTCAAAATGTGATGCGCTAAATTGGTTGGTACAGTAACTGTGGTCACTGTTCCGGGAACGACATTGAAATTTTGAGACCAACCTTGAAGCGGAATATCGACCGTTCCTGTTGTGGCGTTTTGACCTGAGATAAATAATTGTAAATCAATTGTAGAAGCATAGGTTCCATAATTGTTCATGTACCCCATCCAAAAATCCTTACCAACTGTTGGAATTGTTCCTTGTCCTAAACTTACGGACGCAAAAATGAACGTCGATAAAAAAGTAAATAATTGCAGTAGTCTCATTTCAAGCGAGTTATTAGATTGAGTCAGGTTAAATTCGTAGTAGTACTCCTCTTCAAAAGAACAAAATTTCTACTTCTAAACACTTTGAATCAATCAATTATAAGTTATGTAGTGAATAATAGACGCAAATTCTTGCGAGAAGTTGTGCTACTCTACAATTAAAAGGAAATTTTCTTTCTTTCCTTTTCCAAGCAAGACATATTTCCCATGTAAAAGTGCTTCTTCCGTAATGGTGAATTTGTCGTTTACCTTTGTTTTATTAACGGCAATAGCATTGGATTGTAGTAATCTACGAGCTTCTCCATTTGACGCCAAAAAACCTGTTTTTGCGGACAAAGCATCAATGACCCCCAAACCTTGCTGCACATCTTCTCGGGAAACCGTCGCTTGCGGGATTCCATCAAGGACATCCAGGAAATCTTCTACTTTCAAGTTACGAATCGGTTCGATGTCTTTGCTGAACAAAGCGTTCGAAGTTTCAATGGCATTTTCCAAAGCCTCTTTTCCGTGAACGCGTGTCGTAATATCCTCTGCCAATACTTTTTGTAAAAAGCGTGGATCATGTGATTCTTTGTGGGCTGCAATCAATCCTTCAATCTCCTCTTTATCCTTCAAGGTGAAAATGCGAATATAATTTTCGGCATCTTCATCGCTTGCATTTAACCAGAATTGGTAAAACTTGTACGGGGATGTTTTCGCTGGATCTAACCAAACGTTTCCACTTTCCGTTTTTCCGAATTTTGTACCGTCTGCCTTTTTAATTAATGGGGTGGTAACTGCGTAGGCTTGCGTTCCTCCTTTGCGGCGAATCAATTCTGTACCTGTAACAATATTTCCCCACTGATCCGATCCTCCCAATTGCACAATACAATTTTTGTGTTTGTTGAGGTAGTAAAAATCGTATCCTTGAACCAATTGGTATGAAAATTCGGTAAAGGACATTCCTGTTTCCAAACGTGACTTAACAGAATCCTTTGCCATCATATAATTCACCGAAATGTGTTTACCAACATCTCGAATAAACTCCAGGAAACTCATGTTTTCAAACCAATCATAGTTGTTGACCATTTCCGCGGAATTTTCACCGCTATTGAAATCAAGGAATTGCTCTAATTGCTTACGCACACATGCCACGTTATGATTGAGCGTTTCTGCATCCAACAAATTTCTTTCCTGCGACTTGCCCGACGGATCACCGACCATTCCTGTTGCGCCTCCTACCAACGCGTAAGGTTTGTGTCCCGCACGTTGAAAGTGCACGAGAATCATGATTTGCACCAAGCTACCAACATGAAGTGAATCTGCTGTCGGATCGAAGCCAATATAGCCTCCAGCCATTTCCTTGTTCAACGCTTCTTCTGTTCCGGGCATCATATCATGGATCATACCCCTCCATTGCAATTCTTGTATGAAATTTTTCGGCATCTTAACTTTTGGTCAATTGTTTAAAGACTTCTTCGAGCGATTTTTCTTCTTTTTTCAGCGTAACAACAAGAATTCCCTGTTGCTGTGCAAATTGCGCCACCGCCTTACGCAAATCCATTTCTTCTACGGTTTCGATTAACCAACCTTCCTGTACTTCCTCGATACGTCCTGCACCTGGAATCTTCTTTAGTTGATTTCGCGAGATTTTTCCTTCAAACTCAACATAAACGGTTTGAACGGACCCTGCAAACTGCAAATCCTTCGCTTTGTCGTCTGCAACGATTTCCCCGCGATTTATAATCACCACTCGATCACAAATGGCTTCAACTTCCTGCATAATATGCGTCGAAAGCATCACTGTTTTTTCTTTTCCGATCGATTTGATCAACTCACGAATATCGGCCAACTGATTTGGATCTAAACCTGAAGTCGGCTCATCGAGAATTAATACTTCTGGGTCGTGAATGATTGCCTGAGCCAAACCAACACGTTGACGGTATCCTTTCGAAAGCTGTCCTATTCGTTTGTACTGTTCGACTTGCAACCCTACCTTTTCGATCATTTCTTCGACACGCGCTTTTACATTCGGCACGTGATATATTTCCCCTACGAACGTCAGGTATTCTTTGACGTACATATCGAGGTATAAGGGATTATTTTCAGGCAGATAACCAATCCGGCGGCGGGTCTCAAGTGAATCCACAGAAACTTCCATTCCACAGACATTCACTGTACCTCCACTTGATGGAATGTACCCCGTGATAATCTTCATGGTTGTGGATTTTCCAGCACCGTTGGGTCCCAAAAAACCTACAACTTCACCGCTATTCACTTTGAATGAAATGTCTTTGACTGCTGCTTGATTGCCGTAGTATTTGAATAGGTTTTTTACCTCTATTGACATGGTTTTCCTTTTGAAGCAACGAATTTAAGCATTATTGAAAGATTGAGAATTTCATTCATTCAATAATTGCATCACTCTAATCAATAATAGAACGAATCCGTCTGAAAAGGGTACACGCATCAGTAAAAACACCTTTCCCTCAGAATTGGAGTGTGTTGCACTAAAAAAAATCGGTGCGTTTCAAACGGGATGCTTAATTTTGCGCTGTGTCCGAAAAAGGAAAAATAGTTAAGTCGACCGGAAAATGGTACATCGTTGAGTTGAACGATGGGACTGTGGTGAACTGTAGAATTCGAGGAAAATTGCGTTTGGATGGACTGCGAACGACGAATCCCATTGCTGTAGGAGACATTGTCATTTTAGAAGAAGGAGCAGATGAAGAAGGCAATCGTGTCATCAAAGATTTCGAACCGCGTCACAACTATATCGTTCGAAAATCGACCAACCTCAGCAAGCAGAAACAAATCATTGCCGCCAATATTGATCGTGCGTATCTCGTGGTGACATTAAAATCGCCGGTAACACATTTGGCATTTATTGATCGCTTTTTGGTTTCTGCTGAGTCCTTTCGTATTCCAACCACGATTTTATTCAACAAAGTAGATTTGCTTTCTCCAGAAGAGTTGGAGTACCTTGAAGCGCTTCATTTTATGTACGAAGAATGCGGATATCCTTGTCAAAACATTTCAGCGGTGAATCGCGAAAATATTGATTTTCTAAAAGACGAAATTAAAGGACAGCAAGTGGTTATTTCAGGACATAGTGGTGTTGGGAAAAGCACTTTAATCAACGCTATAGATCCTTCCTTCAATATTAAAACGGGTGCTATTTCTAAAGCTCATGAGCAAGGACGGCACACTACGACTTTTGCGGAAATGCACAAATTGGCTTCTGGCGGTTACATTATCGATACACCTGGAATTCGTGCTTTTGGAATTGTGGATCTCGATAAAACCGTGATTTCGCACTATTTCCCTGAAATGCGGGAACGCATGCATCAATGCAAATACCACAATTGTTTGCACATCAACGAGCCGAAATGTGCCATAAAAGATGCAGTGGCTTCGGGCGAAATTTTTGAATCAAGATATATGACGTATGTGCAGCTAATGGAGGAAGATGAAAACGATGTCTACCGCAAAAATCAATTCACATGAGAGTTTTAATTCAACGTGTTTCTGAAGCTTCCGTCACCATTTCTGGCGAGGTGCGAGGCGCTATCGACCAAGGTTTTGTGCTTCTTGTGGGCATCGAAAGTGAAGACACTCTGGAGGATGTAGATTGGCTCATTCGTAAAATTATCCAAATGCGCATTTTTTCGGATTCCGAAGGCAAAATGAATTTATCGTTGATGGATGTTGGCGGTGCAGCTTTGGTGATTAGTCAATTTACCTTACACGCCTCCACAAAGAAGGGCAACCGTCCAAGTTACCTACAAGCGGCGCGTCCTGAAATTGCCATTCCATTGTATGAAGCGTTCAAAGAACAACTGAAATCGACTGGAATAACCGTCGCTTCTGGCGAATTTGGAGCAGATATGCAAGTCGCTTTAATTAATGATGGTCCCGTTACGATATGGATCGACTCAAAAACCAAAGCGTAACCTAATAACTAAAATTCATTATTTTTAACATTTAAAATAACATCATGAAAAACATTTTTGCTCTCCTGATTTTTGTCGCTTTTTCGTTTAGCGGACTGGCACAAGAAGGCACGTACGTTCACTATGAAATCAAAATGGAATCGGACGACGACGCCAACGCTATGATGATGAGTTTTATGGAAGGAAGCTCCATGATCTTGGCTTCAGACGGTCAAATGACCTATACAAAAACCGTTTTCGGAATGATGTATACCATGGAGATGGAATTGAACTCAGCGGACAATCAAACCACCATTTTAATGACGGGAATGATGGGAGACATGGCATTTCGAGGGGATGCGGATTCGCTAAAATCAGATGAAAGTTCGACGCCAGAGCCAGAAATCAAATTGGTGAAAGGCAAGAAAAAAATTCAAGGATACAAATGCAAAAAGGCAGAGTCTATCGATAGCGACGGAAACGTTTCGACCTATTGGTATACCTCAAAAATCAAACGTCCAGACGGCGTTACTCAAATGCCCAATACTATTCCAGGTGTTAGTCTCGAAATGACCATGATTGGTAACGGAATGACTGTGACATATACGGCGCTGGAAGTAAAAACCGAGGTCGACATGCAATATTACACCGTTGAAGTTCCTGAGGGAATCGAGATTCAACCTATTAGCGCGATGAGCGAGCTAGGCCAAGGCATGTAATTCAAATGGAATTAAAAGAAATCCAAAAAACCGTCGACGATTGGATTCAGGAATTCGGAGTGCGCTATTTCGACGAATTGACGAATACCGCGATGCTCATGGAAGAGGTGGGCGAAGTCGCGCGTATCATGGCCCGTCGTTATGGAGAGCAAAGTGAAAAGGAATCGGATAAGGACAAAGATTTAGGCGACGAAATGGCCGATGTATTGTTCGTTTTGGTTTGTCTTGCCAATCAAACGGGTATCGACCTGGAAGAAGCGGTTCGCAAAAATCTCGAGAAGAAGACCCAGCGTGACAAAGATCGTCACAAAAACAACGAAAAATTGCGCTAACCCAAGGATTTTACTAGTTTTTCGGCAACGATCTTATCAATTGGAAACGTGAATGTATCCGGATGTAATTCCTTGATGGCGATCCATCGAAACTTCTCCCCTTCTTCGCTTATCGGCACCGCATGCTGGGTGACTGGAATCTTGTTCCATGCGATCTTTTCCACCTGGAAATAAAAACTGAGCAATTGATCCTCGGCACGAAACGCTGATGCTTGAAAAAAATCATTGACGTAAAATAAAGTGCCAATTTCGGCTTCCAATCCCAACTCTTCCTGCAATTCGCGTTTCAATCCTTCAGCAAGACCTTCCCCCCATTCCAGACCGCCTCCAGGGAATTTCGTGAATGAAATCCCAAAACGCAACTCGTCGGAAACAAGCACTTCATTTTGATCATTTACGATCAGTGCGTAGGTCCGAAGATTGAACCGCTTCATTTAACTTTGTACATGGTGAATGCAACCGTGTCCGGCGCGTAATCAGAAGAAGCCAGTCCGTCGTAACCATTTTGAAAGGTGCGAATGATTTTTACTTCGGTGATCGTTCCTTTCGGCAAATGAACGACATCACTTTTCAGGTGAATCAGCTGATAGGAGCAATCAGACAACCAAACTACTTTGCATTTGACGTAGCCATTTGGCACCTTTTCGATTTGTTTCTTTTTCGTTCTGGTAATGGAATAATTCGGAATCCGCTGCCCTGCATCATCCTTAAGATAAAAGGTTCCTGAAACGAAATCTTGACAGTCCTGTGCCATCAATAAAGTAGGTAGCATCAAAAATGCGAATAGCATTAATTTCTTCATGGGATTACTTTTCTAGAATGGAAGCGATATCTGGCTTGAAGTACAACTCGGATTTCAATACCTTACCATCTTCTCGATAAATCGGCTTGCCATCTTTGTCCAATTTACTCATGTTTGAGCGTTGAATTTCGTTAAAGACTTCCACTATTTTATCTTGCATCCCGTGTTTTAGAATGGTTCCGCACAAAATATACAGCATATCTCCCAGGGCATCGGCAACCTCCACCAAATCGCCATTTTGAGCTGCTTCGAGGTATTCTTCGTTTTCTTCACGCATCAAATCGAAACGCAAATTGATGTCCCCTTCGGAAATATCCACGGTAGGCACATAATTGTTTTTGATCCCAAAGGCATCGTGGAACTGCTCAACAGCTCCAATCGTATCTTTTAATTCCATAAGTACAAATTTGAAAATTCGGATGTGTACCGACAAGCCTCTTTGCATGAAATAAATCAATAGTTTTCAACGTTTGGTTAATAACGAAATTGAATCTATGGGCAAATCTTACTTAACCAAAACATAATTAAGCCATGAAAAAACTCCATGTAACTGGACTGTTCATATTGATTTCCGTTTTCTCTAACGCCCAGAACAAGCTTGGAATCGTTCGTCCTCAATTCCCATCCTTAAAGAGTTGTGCAGACAGCGAAGCGAGAAAAGAGAAAGGTAAATTTCTCACCTTCGGATTTGATATGGGCGTCAATCGATCGGATTTACAATTCGGGCAAACACAGACAGCTGGCGATCAAATCACCAATGGATTCGGTTACCGCCTTGGGATAGTCTCCAATTTGCAATTCACCCAACGGTTTTCATTCGCCCCAAAAGCAGAGCTCTCCTTTAACGCAACTCGTCTGGATCAATCAAACACTAGTTACAACGTTAACGGGGTGAACCTAGAATTCATCGGTCATTTCAAATACAACATTTTGAAAACGCCTTTCACACCGTATGTCATCGCTGGTCCAAACTTTCGATTGCCTTTGGAAGCAAAAGAGGAAGACTACGTTCCTACAAAAGAGGATTTAGCACTCGATGTTGGAATTGGATTTGAAATTCCTTTAAAACAATTCAGTCTTGCACCAGAATTACGGTATACTTTTGGACTTTCAAACATCTCCTCTAGCGACAACTTTAGTGATTTGAACTACAATAACATCGCTATGGTGTTGATTTTTCGAGGGAAATAAACAAGCGTTCTTTTCTTGAGAAATGCTCAATCCCAAATAGAAAAACAAAGCCCTGAAGGGAATTCCATCAGGGCCTCGTGGTTAGGTATCTAAACGTTACTATCCAAACTGTTATGATTCCATAACGAAGGTCTGCCCTTCTGTTACAAATATTGGCTAACTTTGCACCTCTAAATTCAGAGGTGAAGCACTATCTTAAAAAATATTTGAAGTATTACAAGGTTCGAAAACGGCTTTCGAAGGAAGAGCGTAAAAAACAAAGCGACCTTGTTTCTACGATTCAATTGGCGCGCACCAATGAGACGCTAACGCCTATCACGCAACACGGGTTCCAAAATTTCTCTCAATTTGAAGAAGATGGATTGCTCCTCTATTTGTTTGCGTTGCTGGATACTCCCAACCGCACGTTCGTGGAGTTTGGTGCTGATGACGGCATTAATAGCAATTCGGCAAATTTGCATTTTCACCACGACTTCACGGGAATTTTTCTGGACGGAAATGCCAAAGCGATTGAACGCGGGATCCATTTTTACAAACAACACGGAAATCCTAAAGTTGCAAATCCTGTCTTTGTCGAAGCGATGATAACGGCGGAGAACATCAACGAATTAATCACAAACGGTGGACTTCAAGGAGAAATTGGCTTACTTTCTGTGGATATTGACGGGAATGATTACTGGGTTTGGAAGGCCATTGATTGTATCCAACCAGAAGTGGTGATCATCGAGACGCACAACGAATTCGGCGAAAACGACATCATTGTCCCTTACGATCCTTCCTATTTCTACCCTGGAAAACACCCCGATTATCACGGTGCTTCTCCGACAGCCATGACAAAATTGGCGGAACACAAAGGCTACCGATTGGTTGGTTCAAATGAACTGGGGTTCAATTTCATCTACCTCCGAAATGATTTACTAAACGAAGTTGTCCCAACAGTTAGCGTAACCTCCTTACTTCAGCATCCTTCCAACAAAGAAGCCCAAGCACGTTTCGAGCCGATAAAAGACTGGGATTACGTTTCCGAATCGTTTTAAACTACCCGTATCTTAATCGCGTTTCAACGTTTTCGGATTCATAATACGGGTTTGATGACGAATTGACTCTTGATGAATCGCATCCATTAATTGACGCACAAACTGTGGTGTTAAGTGAAATTCTCCCGCTTGTTCCATGCGCTTCGCAATGATTCGGGTCCAATGTTCCTGCTGAAGAATGGTGATATTGTTCTCTCGTTTGAGCAATCCGACTTCTTCGCTTAATTGCATTCTAGCACTTAAAATCTCAAACATTCGATCGTCTAGAACCCCTACTTTTTCGCGCATTGCGTCAATTTTCGCCGCCACGTCCTGTCCAAATTCTGGTGTTCGAACCACCAACTCGGCCAACAATTGATTTAACCCTGCAGCATTCACTTGCTGACTGGCATCGGACCAGGCCTTGTCTGGATCTGGATGCGTTTCGACCATTAAACCATCAAAATTGAGGTCCAATGCTTTTTGACTGACTTCTAAGAGCAAGGCGCGGTTCCCGGTAATATGACTAGGATCACAAATAATCGGTGTATCTGGTCGATTTTCCTTCAAGGCGATCGGAATTTCCCAACTTGGGACGTTGCGGTATTTTTCGTGTTTGTACACAGAAAAGCCACGATGAATGGCTGTCAAATCGGTAATTCCCACTTTTTCAAAACGCTCAAAAGCACCCAACCACAATTGTAGATCAGGATTGATTGGGTTTTTAATCATCACGGGGATATTGGTCCCACGCAATGCGTCCGCGATTTCCTGCACCGCAAATGGATTCACCGTAGTTCGAGCACCAATCCAAAGCACATCAACGCCTGCTTTTAAAGCCTGTTCCACATGGGCGCGATTCGCAACTTCTGTAGTTGTTGGCAATCCCGTTTGTTTCCCCGCTGCAACAAGCCATGGCAAAGCGACTTCCCCTAAGCC
>JBNKGN010000048.1:0-14854 GCA_050289845.1 Crocinitomicaceae bacterium
CTATTTCCATCACTTGGACTACGGCTTCAACGTCGTCTCCGTTGACATGAAAAACCGGGCAAAGTGTTGTTTTCGCAACATCCGTACAGTACGTTGAAGAACGACCGTCAATATAGTTAGTGGTAAAGCCCACTTGATTGTTTGTAACAATATGAATGGTTCCCCCTGTTTTGTAGGCATCTAATTGTGCCATTTGCACCGTTTCGTAAACGATACCCTGACCAGCAATGGCTGCGTCTCCGTGGATCAACACTGGACAGACTTTATCGGTATTGTTCCCCAATTGATGATCTACTTTTGCTCTTGCAATTCCTTCAACTACTGGGTTTACAGCTTCAAGATGCGAAGGGTTCGGCGAAAGGGTCAACGTAATTGGGTTGCCATTTTCGGCTTTGATATTTGAGGTAAATCCTTGGTGGTATTTTACGTCACCGTCAAATCGGAAATCTTGTTCGAATTCTTTTCCTTCAAACTCAGAGAAGATGTCGCGTGGGCGTTTTTCAAAAATATTGGTCAAGGTATTCAAACGACCACGATGCGCCATTCCAACAACAAATTGTTCCACGCCTTTCACCGCTCCTTTCTGCACAAGTGCATCCAGGGCAGGAACAAGCACTTCCAATCCTTCAATCGAAAAACGTTTTTGTCCAACGAATTTTTTTCCAAGGAATGATTCAAAACCAGCTGTAATTGCCAACTTTCGGTAGATTTCACGTTTGGCTTCTTTGTCAAATTGAGGACGATTTTTTAGCTCGATGGCGTTTTTCACCCATGCCAATCGCTCAGGATTTCGAATGTACATGTACTCGATTCCTATCGATTCACAGTACGTTTCTTTGAGGTGATCGACGATGTGACGGAGCGTTGTTGCGCCCAATCCAATTTCTTCCCCAGCCTGGAAAACGAGATCCAAATCGGCGTCGGCCAATCCGAAGTTTTCCAGATCCAACGTCGGTGAATATTTACGACGCTCTCTCACGGGATTCGTTTTGGTGAACAAATGTCCACGCGAACGGTAACCGTTGATCAGGTTAATTACTTTGAATTCCTTCTGAAAATTTTCGGGAATGGCGCCGCTATCTTCATAGCTCGTTCTTGCAAAGTCAAATCCTTCGAAGAATTTTTGCCAACCAAGATCCACACTTTCAGGGTCTTGCAGGTACATTTTGTACAGATGGTCAATCGCGTTTACATCGGCGTTTCCCACGTATGATACTTTATCCATGTTATTTGTGCACAGTTATGGAGAACCAAAGTTAGACAAACTCCATCACTTAGAGGTATTCGTGGCTAGAAAATCGCAGCCAAATTGGTTAGAAATTTAAAATTTACTTCGGAGATAGACTTTATAGGCCGCACGACGAATGATTTTCCCGCTGAGTACACGCAAAAAATCAGGGTTTTCCACTTCATTTAAGAATTCCGCTTGCGGCAAGTCAATTTGATATAACAATTGTAAGGTTTGACGTTCGCCTTTGTCGAGCACTTCGGCAAGCATCTCAGAAACGATCTCCGTTAAATCGTCAAGTGAAAACTCCGTATTTCGTAAAACAGGATGAAATTGATGACCACTCAACTCAAAATCTTTCATGATTTGATGCTGCGTTTTCAGGACAAAATCCCCGTTTTCGAATTGTTCCAAAAAAGAACGGTTGTTTAAATGATCGGATGCATTCACGACTGCAAGATACATTTATTCTGAAAAAGCACGTTGCTGGATGCGAAAGTCGCAAGCGTCGAAAGAAGGATCAGCGTCGTTTTATTGGATGGAACGCTTTTATTCGTTGCCTAATGATGCCCGCCGCCTGAATAACTCATCACTTCGCCTTTCCCAAAGCTATAACTGAAACCAAGCGTAATAAATCGTCCACGTTTTGAATAGTTGTAGAGGTAAAATGTTTCTTGATCTACAATGGTTTCACGTACTCGAGAGGCGAAAATATCACGTACACTCAAGTTAATCACGGCACGATCTTTCAGCACTTTCTTGCGGATTCCTGCGTCCATGTAAAAGAATCCCGAGACATTTCCCTGAACGGTTTTTACTTTGGATTGATAGTTAGGACTGATTTCAAAATCGATCGAATACGGCAATTTAAATTTGAATGAAAAATCGGTAGACCATTGGTTTCCTGAGAAATCAAATACGCGAGCTTCAAAAACGCCCTTGCGCACAAAATAGCCGTAGTTGAAATCCCCCATAATCGTAAACCATTTGGCAGGTGTGTATTTACCATTGATCTCAACGCCCGTTTTTTGATTCGTTCCAACATTGCTTTTGGTCATGTAGTTGACATTGTCGATGAAATAGGAAACATTTTCTACAACGTCTGAGGTGTACAAGTGGTAAATACTTGCGTTTAAGGAGATTTTCTTGAAATACATGATCCCCGTAAGTTCATAGGAATCGGCAAATTCGGGTAACAAATTGGGATTCCCCGTGCGAATGACGTAGCTGTTTTGTATGTTGAAGAATGGGTTCAAATCCCACAGTCTCGGTCGGAAAATGCGCCGTGAATACCCCGCTTGGAGTTGGTATTTCTTTGAGAATTTGAAGGAAGAATGCACCGTAGGGAAGAAGTTGGTGAAATTGCGCTGATTCGTTTCGTTCGTGTTTTCAAGTGTCGTTCGCAAATCTGTGTTTTCAACTCTCACACCTAATTTTACGCCCCATTTGTTCTTTTCGTAGGACCCCGTGGCGTAACTTCCAAGTACTTTTTGACTGTAAAGAAAGTTGTTGCTCAAGTTCGAATTCAACACCCATTCTCCCATGGATTCGTCCGATACACTATAATCGTTTCCGACATCGTTCAAATCGTACATGGCACCCAATTCCAATCCAATAGATGCTGAAATCGGGTTAGTGTAATCGAGTTTGAAGGTATAGTTGTTTTCGAAGAAATTTGTCGTAGTGCGTTGATTGGCTCCCGAACCAAGCGTATAGTTATTGGTGAATTCTGATCGTTGGTCTTTCCCGAAGAAACGCCCCAGACTGCTGAATTGAATGCTGTGATCTTTGTTGTTTTTGAACTCTTTTTTGTAATTCAAATCGAACTGATATTTGGGATTTTCCGCAGTCGTTACTTCTCTTCTGATGTAATCAGTGATCAAGATTTCTGTGCTGTCGTACAATTCAAAATTGGTTTCCGAAGGTTGCGATTCAATTTCGTAGGCAAAATTCCCAGAGAGTGTCAAGGTGTTGTATTTATTGATGTAATAATCCGCACCAAGTGTGATATTGTAGAATTGTTCGTTCCGATAATTGATTCCATTGCTGAGAATTTTGGAGTTATCTGCCCGATTTCGATTTTCGCTATTGTTGTAGCGCGGTAAAGAACGATAGCCACCGCCAAATTGCGTGAAGAAATTGAATTTTTGCGTGCGGTAATTCACCGTTCCTCCAACACTGTGATTGTGCGGAATTCCAGTATTGACAGAAACCGAACCGTTCAATCCTTTCTTGTTGTCTTTTTTCAAGATAATATTGATGATCCCAGAAGTTCCTCCTGCTTCGTATTTTGCGGATGGATTGGTGATTACTTCGATACTTTCTATCATATCGGCAGTTAAGGAACCCAATGCTTTACTTGGATCGTCGGACATCACAGAGGGCTTTCCGTCAATTAATATTTGTACGCCCGAATTCCCTCGAAGCGTTAAATTCCCTTCGATATCTACGTTCACCGACGGTACATTGTTTAAGACCTCAAGTGCGCCTTGCCCCGTGCTACTGATATCCGTTCCGACATGAAAAACGCGTTTGTCCAGTTTGAATTCCATGGTGGATCGCTCGGCTGTGATCGTAACAGATTCCAATTCCTGAGATTCAACCATTAGTCCAATCGTTCCCAAATCAACACGACCGTTGGAGGTTTCCCATTCGCGAATTGTATCGTTGAGGAACCCAATAAATCGCACTTGAATCCATACATCACTGGAATCACAGACCAGTTCAAAGGTTCCTGACGCATCCGTTGTCACTCCTGCTACAATCGTTTCTGTAGAATTTGAACGTGCAACGACCGAAGCAAAAGGGATCGCTTGTTTCGAGCGTTGGTCAATAACCGTTCCTTTGAAGGTCATAGATTCTTGACTAATGGAAGTGAGGGTAGTGAAACAAGAGATAAGAAACAAGAAGAATGAAGATTTCATCATACCGCAAATTTCAGCAATATTTTTCTTCTTTTGAAACACAAAAGTATCCGAAACCGAGTTCACGGATCAAAAGTGAATCGAAAATAAGCAAAGAGCCGTATCTTCGACAGCATCAAAATAATGGAAACAAATTTAAACGAACAGGATTTTTGGAAGGTTATTGCGTTTTCTGATGAATTGCGCAAAGAACATTCCGTTCAACGAAAAATTGCGGGGATTCCTGTATTACTCTGGCGCGACATCAATAATAAGGTGCACGCCGTGGCCAATGTTTGTCAACACAAAAGAGCGCCGCTAAATGTTTCTTGTTTTTCGAAAAATGAATTGACCTGTCCTTATCACGGTTGGAAGTACAACTGCGACGGAGCGCTGATTGAAATTCCTAGTGCAACGGATCTTGATCGCACAAAACTGAATGGTCGGTTACAACGCTATCGTGTTGAGGAAGTGGCTGGAAATATTTGGATTTTGATGGGGGAGAAAGAAGGAATCGGCTTCGAAGAAGTGTACACTGCTACCCAACTTTCTGGCCATTGGAAAACACATTCTTTACACGCGAAATTTCAAACAAATGTGGAGCCCTTGATCGATAATTTTATGGACGCAACACACACTGCGTTCACACACAAAGGAATTATTCGAGGACACGGCGAGAAAGTAAAACACACGGTTCAAGTCATCTCCAACGCAAGAGAGGTAAGGGCAGAATTTGCACCGACGCTTGAAAAAATAGCGGTAGGATTGCGGCTTTTTCTGGGCAAAAACATTTCTGTTCGGCACACAGATACCTTCCTGCTGCCCAATATGGTGCGCGTCGATTATTTTTTCAATGAGGTGCATCGGTTTAATGCGTTCATCGTCTGCACACAAATTTCTGAAGGTGAGACACGTGCAAGTATTAGACTGTCGTATAATTTTCCCTGGTTAAATCCAATAGTAGGTTTGTTTTTACCGAGATTGGCGCGAAAGGTAATTTCTCAGGATATGGAAGTTACAGCGATGCAATACCAAAATCAATGCGCATTCCCAGATCAAAATGAACATTTGACCGAATGTGATCTCATCCATGAACGGGTGAAAATGCTCCGTCGCGCCGCTCTAGAAGAGAGAAGTGTGACACCGTCAGAAACCACGATTCAATTTTATTTGTAGGATGAGTCGCACTTTTTTTAGTAGGATCAATTATTCGGCGAGTAACGAAGACAGTGAATCAGAACGCAGGGCTTTGCGGTTGAATTCAGACGACACAGTGTTATGTATTACGGGAAGTGGCGCACGAACCCTGGATCTTTTGGTGGATGCACCTGCGACAATTGTAAGCATTGATTTTAATCCCGCACAGAATTTTTTGCTCGAACTAAAAATGGCAGCATTTCAAACTTTCACGTATCAAGAAATGGTAGCATTTCTAGGCGTTCATGAGTGCGATAAACGGGAAGCGATGTTTGATGAAATAAGAGCAATTTTATGGGTACCCGCGCAGCAATTTTGGGAGGCCAATCGATCGCTTATTCGAAATGGGGTTCTGTACTGCGGAACGTGGGAGCACTTGCTGCGGAAGATGTTAAAATACGCGTTTTTTCGTCGAAGAAAAATCCGAAGGTTAACGGCGGCTTCCTCCTTGGAAGAACAGCGCGAGATTTGGAAAAAGGAGTGGGATAATTGGACCTGGCGCTTGTTTCTGAAAGTTTTGTGCAATCGTTTTTTATGGGTGTATCTCGTTCGTGAACCAGGAGCAAAACTCATTCCGAGGGATTTCAATGTGCAACAATACATGCGGGATCGATTGGAGCATTTGGCGTTCAATTACCGTTTCAAATCGAACCACTACGCACAATTAATGTTTCAGGGAAAATACGATGAGAACTGTGTCTTGCCGCATCATCTTCGCCCCGAAAACTTTGAAATCGTTCGGCAACACCTCAATCGCGTGGAAATTGTCACAGCGACGCTTACAGAGTATCTTTCGGAACAAAAGGATCGTTTTACGAAATTCTCCCTTTCCGATTTTTCATCGTATGCTCCAAAGGAAGTATATGCTTCAATTTGGGAAAGCCTATTGATGGCGGCAAAACCCAATGCCATTTTTTGTGAACGCTATTTTTTGGTCAAGCGACATCCCGAGAAGCAGTTCAGTGAATTGCATCGTGATTCTCGTCTGGAAGAACAATTGTGGCAGCAAGATGAAACCGCAATCTATTCTTTTGCTGTAGGAACCGTCCTAAAGTACTTAGAAGAATAGCGATTGAAGGTTCGATTTATAGGTGTATTTTTGTTTAAATTGTCTTTGATATGAAAGTTCTCGGTGGATGGATTTTAATGGTCATGGTTTTAATCGGTTGTGGCTCGAATGAAATGAAAAATGATGGGAATGACCTGCCGAAGGAAGATTTGACGCGGAAATTTCCTGTATTTAAAATGACACCAGCATTCGGCGAAATCCTTTCCGCTGTGCAAATGAATGGTTCGATTGTCATCAGCGATCCACAAGAAAATATCATTTACACCAACGATACTATTTGGGCGAAAACAGGGCGTTTGCCAGCATCAACCTTTAAAATTGTCAATTCGATTATCGGTTTGGAAACGGGGATCTTGAAAGATGAAAACACCCTGTTCTTGTGGGATGGTGCGCCAAGAGAAATGGCGGTTTGGGAGAAAGATCTGGTGCTTTCCGAAGCGTTTTCAACTTCGTGCGTACCCTGTTATCGTGAATTGGCGCGGAAAATTGGAATTGATCAGATGCAAGCGTATCTCGAGAAGTTAAATTTTGGTGCGATGTCTGTTTCCGAAGACAACCTCGATCTTTTCTGGTTGGTAGGAGCGTCGAAAGTTTCGGCAATGGAACAAATCGATTTTTTGGAACGCCTGTACACGAAAAAGTTGCCTATCGAAACGCATACCTATGCTGTTATGAAACGAATCATGGAGCTTGAAAAAACAACCGAATACACGCTTAGTGGAAAAACGGGACTTTCGGTTGGTGATGCTGGAAGTAATGCCTGGTTTGTTGGCTATCTCGAAAAAAAGGGAAACGTCTATTATTTCGCTGTGAATATCAATCCAGGGGAAACCTACACTTTCGATGATTTAAGAAAAGCCCGAAAAGAATCCGCAATGCAAGCCTTTCAGCAATTGGGAATTATTGATTGATGTTCTTTTTGTCTACCAAATTTCTTTCGTACTCATTTCTTTCCCACCCCATTCGACAACGGTAAAGCCTTTGCGTTCGTTGCGAAGTAATTCTAAATCTTGATGCGGAACGGTAATTTCACTTTTCAAGGGCTGGAATACCATCATAACGCGTATCATCGTTTCTGGCGTTGGAGTAATAGTTAATTCGGCGATTTTCGCATACTCATCTGTAGAAAAATGAATCAAATTATAGGCATTGTTCTCCATTCTCGGTAACCAGTACATGATAAATTCATTCGCCTCACGACGATTTAAACCCAAAGTTTCCAAGGCCGATTCTAAAAATGCAACCGTATTTTCTCCAGCAACAACAGTTCCTTCGTTGAGCGTAAAGGGTACCGCATTTTCACCTTCCCAATACAATGCATAATATTCTTTGCCTTCTGCGTCGAAAAGTGTTCCGTCGGGATGTGCTGCTACGGTCCATCCGTTTTCATACTTTGGGTAGCTGTGCGTTAAAGTACCTTGAAGATGTAATTCTACACGAACGTCCATGATTTCTTCGGGGTACAGATAAATAATGGGTTTTGCCATACCGTCCATTTCTTCCCAGTTGATCACATAAACGGTTTCTTCCAATGCGCCTTTGACAAAAATTTCATGCAAGGTCAAATTGCCCCAATCGTCGTAAATTTTCACGTCGCCATCTAGAACGCCTTCAACGAAATCCAAGCTGAAGTGCAAATTGTCCGAATTTTCAGGAGTGCCGAAATAGCCCTTTAATTGCCCTGTGAAGGTTTTGTTGTTGATTTTTAGCGGTCGAACGTAGGTCGATTTGTCCAACAACTCCGTGTAATTCGCGTCTGCGGAATGCAGCGATGGCATTAATTCAACGACATTTTGCCCGTCTTCTGTTTTTTGTCCGTTGGAAAGATCGTTAATCGTAATGTTCGAAGATGAAGGGGTAAATCGCCAATCACTGCATGCTGGTGCCACGGTGCTTTTAATCCATTTGCCGTTAGCATATTCACGTTCCATGTACGTGCGTCCTTTCGGGGTAATAATTTTGACAACGCCATCCGCTTTTCCATCAATAACCTGATATTCCGCTGCAAGATGGTGTTTTTCCTTATCGTAGTAGCACTTAACGGTTCCAGAATAAGTGTCGAAGGGATTGTACAAACGGAAATCGTTCTGATAGAGTTGTGTCATGTCTCGAAAGATGCCGTTTTTTGCTGTGACGTATGGGATTACGTGCAATTCAGTGAATTCGGGAACTTCTTCTTCCTCACCATCCCATGCACCTGGAACAAAAATGAACAATTCATTATCTGGACCGTCCAAAGCAGCATGTGCGGTATAAATTACGGGAGCGGTTTCTTCTTTTTCTGCGTCTAACGGCGCTTCTTTCGACGTGTTTTCTGTTGAAGAAGTGTCGCTACAACTAAAAAGGAGCAACAATAAGACCGTGAGCAGGTAACAGGGTTTTTTCATAATAGCGGTTTGTGAGAGTAGCAGGAAAGTACAATGCAGTGTCTAATGAAAATCGTTCATCGAACATTTTGGTTCGATTTGATCGTACCATTGCAATCTTTCTTCACCTTGGAATAGAGAGAATCCGCATTCCGAACCACCAATTTCGTAAATTTCACTTGGTTTGCTGAAGAAGTAAATTGCTTCCAATCCGTCTACTGTTTTTACGCCCAATCGGACTTCTTCTTCTTTCTTTTCGGACCAATAATACCATTCGCGTTTGCCGTCTTCCCGATCCACAATTTTGAGAAATTCTGCCGTTCCTAGATCATTGGATTGGAAAATAGTAATGTTGTTTTTTTCAAGAGTGTCTTCGACAGTTTCCTCTTTGGGAGTCGTATCTGTACTCTCTGAATCAGACGTTTCCGATTTACAGGATGCCACAAGCGCTAAAATGCCAAGTCCGAATAAAAGTTGTTTCATAGTGTTTGAAGATACACAAATTATCGTATCTCGCAACCCGCAACAAATGCTTTTTCAGGAGAGACAAAACTCAAATTTCCTTCGGCATCTTCTGCCATTAAGATCATTCCTTGCGATTCCACTCCACGTATTTTTCGAGGCGCCAAATTCATTAATACCGTCACCGTTTTCCCGATCACTTCTTCTGGGGAATAATGCTGTGCAATTCCTGAAATAATGGTGCGTTTGTCAATGCCCGTGTCTACAAGCAATTTCAACAATTTGTCAGCTTTGGCTACTTTCTCTGCTTCCAA
This sequence comes from Crocinitomicaceae bacterium, assembly GCA_050289845.1. Classification (GTDB taxonomy): domain Bacteria; phylum Bacteroidota; class Bacteroidia; order Flavobacteriales_D; family Crocinitomicaceae; genus UBA4466. The sequence goes on from JBNKGN010000048.1 coordinate 9,540, forward strand.
AATAGTCCCCAATCGAAGGTCCATCTTTGAGAATTCATCGAAAGTTGTTTCTTCTTTCTGTGCAGTAAATTCAGGGGCTGATTCCGCAGATTCAACGCGAGATGCATTCAATTTCTCAACCTCATTTGCGACCAATTCATCTTCAATTTTTGGAAATAAGATGGTGGGTTTGTTCGTTAAATGTCCCACAGGAATCAAATCCATACGACCAGCGGTCTCCCAATCCGTTGCTGTGAAATTCATAAATTCGGACAGTTTTCGCGCGGTTGCAGGTAAGAAAGGTTGCAAAACGATACTAAGGTTCGCGGTAATTTGAAGTGCAATATTCATGATCGTCGCAACACGAGCGGCATTCGCGGGATCTTTGACCATTTTCCAAGGTTCTGTATCGGCCAAATACTTGTTTCCCAGACGTGCCAAATTCATGGCTTCCGACTGTGCTTCTCGCAATTTATAGTCGTAAACAAGTTTGGAAATTTTTCCAGGTATTTCTGCAACTTGCGCGATAATTTCTTTGTCGAAGTCTGTCAATTCACCTTGTTGAGGTACCGCTCCTTCGTAATATTTTTGGGTCAAAACCAACGCACGATTCACGAAATTCCCGAGGATATCTGCCAGTTCGCTATTCACACGAGTTTGGTACTCTTTCCATGTAAATTCACTGTCTTTTGTTTCAGGTGCAATCGAGGTCAAAACGTATTTTAATTCGTCAATTTTGTCGGGATAGGCCGCGATGTATTCGTGCAACCAAACTGCCCAATTGCGCGAAGTAGAGAATTTATCACCTTCAAGGTTCAAAAATTCATAGGCAGGTACGTTGTCGGGCAAAATGAAATCACCATGTGCTTTCAGTAAAATCGGGAAAATGATCGCGTGGAACACAATGTTGTCTTTTCCAATAAAGTGCACCAATTTTCGATCGCCTTTCCAATAATCTTCCCAGTTTTTGCCGTTGTCGAGTGCCCATTGTTTTGTGGCAGAAATGTAGCCAATCGGAGCATCCAACCAAACGTACAGTACTTTTCCTTCACCACCTTCTACAGGAACTTTAACGCCCCAATCGAGATCACGAGTCATTGCTCGTGGACGCAAACCATTGTCAATCCATGACATACATTGTCCTACAACCTGATTGCGCCATTTCTTTGGATCGTGTTGTTGAACACCGTCAAGCGTTCCTTCTTTGATCCAATCTTTGAGCCATGCTTCGTGACGTTCCATCGGCAAATACCAGTGGAAAGTTTCTTTCATGATTGGTGTTTTACCGCTTAAAGTCGATTTCGGATCAATCAAATCAGTTGGACTTAATGCAGAACCGCATTTTTCGCACTGATCTCCGTACGCGTTGTCGTTTTTACAGTTGGGACAGGTCCCCGTAATATAGCGATCAGCCAAGAATTGTTGGAATTCCTCGTCGAAGTATTGTTGACTTGTTTCTTTGGTGAATTCGTCTTTGCTGTCCAAAACTTTAAAGAAGTCTTGTGCCGTTTGGTGATGGATTTCCGCCGACGTACGGTGAAAAATGTCAAAAGAGATATCGAAATCTTGAAATGCCTTACCGATAATTCCATTGTATTTGTCTACAATTTCCTGAGGGCTAATCCCTTCTTTTTTCGCGCGTAGCGTAATGGCAGCACCGTGTTCGTCACTCCCACAAATAAAAGCTACATCGTGATGATTCATCCGTAGGAAACGAACAAAAATATCGGAGGGAAGATAGACACCTGCGACGTGTCCTAAATGAAGGGGGCCGTTCGCGTAGGGAAGGGCGGCAGTTACCGTAAATTTTTCTTTTGACATTCTGAAATGATAGAATTAGGGCGCAAAGGTAGAAAAAATCGAGTTCAGCGACGGATAGTTTCTTACTGGAATACATGAAACACAACTGGGCAAGAAATGACGTCGCTTACCCTAACACCAGCTCTTTCTCCAAAAATCGGATGTCGTAACTTGCGAGTTCGTCTAAAATGGGATCGTAAAGGTGTTTTTCCACGGGAAGTGTTACGCCTTTGTCTTGTAATGTCCCAGTCAGAATCATTTTCGCGCAAATTGCCACGGGCAGACCAACGGTGTTTGACATCGAAGTATAGACCTGGTCCTCCCCGATATTCACCATATGAGAGATGATTTGGTGTTTTTCTCCTCTCAATTCATACTCAAATTCATGAACCATCACGATCATGTCCTTATCGCCGTCTTTTAAAGAGAGTTTGTCTACCAAAATTTTCTGAAGAACTTGTGCCGGAGTCGCATTTTCCAATCCAACCAAAGGTTCTGTGTTGAACAAGCCCAACCAATCGAATTTATCGTAGAGATGTATGCGCTCGTCTCGCAAGAAAATTCGCATTTTTTCTTCGACAGTCAATTGGGCGCTATACGGTAAAAAAGCATTCAGAAATGCACGCGGCGTCATTGTTTCCGTACCTTCCATTTTGTACGTGTCATCCGTCATCCCTAGTTCGATAAAAACATTCCAGGCTTCACAATAACCTGGACGACGCAAGGTTCCGCGGAAAATCGTTGGAATTCCCTCGAGTCCATAGGTTTTTCGATACGAAAGCGAATCGCGATTGGCGTATCCAACAAAATCACCATATCCCTCAACACTTAAATAATCCAAACGCCCAAAAAGACGGTTGTAGGGAATGTATTTGTATTCTCCGTTGCGAATAAAAGATGCGGCGCCACCTTGTCCCGCCAAAACTACATTTCTTGGGTTCCAGGTGAATTTATAGTTCCACGGATTGTCGTCACTTTCAGGTGCGATGAGTCCACCCGTAAACGATTTAAAACTGGTGACTTTTCCGCCACGTCCTTTGATATCGTCGATGATTTTCATTGCGCTCATGTGGTCAATGCCCGGATCTACACCAATTTCATTCATAATGACAATTCCGGCTTCCTTGGCTTGCGCATCCAGAGCTTGCATTTCAGGGGAAATATAACTTGGAGTAATAAGATTCTTTTTCAAAGCAATGCAATCTTCGGCAACTTCGACATGAAATCGGGCGGGTAACATTGAAATAACCAAGTCGGCTTTTTCAATTTCGGGTTTTCGCTCGTTTCTATCCAAGGCATTGAAACACAAAGCAACCCCATTTGGATGTCCATTCAATTTGCTTTTTACCAGATCCAAATCCTGATCCACCACACGTACATTCCAATCGTAAACGGGCGCATTTTTCAAAAGGTAACGGATCATTGATGAAGAAGACAGTCCTGCTCCTAAAACTAAAATCGTGCTCATAATTTCATTCGAAGTTCCATCAAATGTACATATCGCATACACCGATTCAAAGTGTGAAATAAGAAAACTTTATCCACAAGTTGTGTTAAAAATTAAATGCTAGTACCTTGTGGTTACAGGGAAATCACCGTCCAACAATGTTTTACGGGGATCATTCTTGGAATCATGACATGTGTTGTCATTGGAAAAATATGTATATTGTTTCTCAAATTGAACCACAATGCTACTAGAAAACATTAGCCAGTATTTACTGGATTTCACTGGAAGGATAGAATCCAAAGGTGTTGTAAGCGCTGAATCCGCTACAAAAATCAGAAAGTATATTCGCAAAGAAGAAAGTCCAGTTCGTTGGGAACTGTTCATGATTCTCGGGGGGATTCTCGGAGCTATTTTTGCTTCAGCAGGGATTTATGCCATCATTTCGCATAACTGGTACGACTATCCAAAGGCTTTGAGAGGACTTTTCGGAATTGTTCCTTCTTTGGTGGGCTTGTATTTTTATTATCGCATGCTGTTTTTCCATAAGAATTCCCGCGTTTGGGTCGAAGCAAGTTCCCTGTTTTTAATGCTAATGATCGGTGCGTCAATGACGATTATTTCGCAAACCTATCAGATGGATGGTGAGTTCACCGATTTCATTAAAATCTGGTTGGTGTTGACCATCCCTTTGTTTTATATCGCTCGCGCTTCGGGAATTGCGTTTTTCTATCTAATTCTTTCATTAATCTTGTTGTACGCGGATATTCAAATCAACATTTTTGGTCCTGGCATTGAGAATGGCGGAGAAAATTATTGGTTCTGGCTCTATTTTGTAGCACTTTTGCCGCATTTCTATCTATCGGTAGATTGGAAGTCTAGAGTACAGGGTGTTCGCGTCATGTTTTTAACACTTATCATATACATTACGTTGTATCAAGCACTTATGTATAGCGCGGATAGCAATCGTTTGTTGTGGGCGATTACTTATAATGTAGGTTTCTATATGTTTGCTTCTCGATTTATGGGAGGACACACGTGGTTTTTATCTCGCTTCATGAGTTGGATTCCTCAAATTTCAGTAGCACTAACCCTTCTCGCATTGTCGAATCAAAGTAGTTTGTATACGCTTTTTACGTTCGATTCTATTTTTAACATGGACAACTGGGAAATGGGCGAATGGTATTACTTTATTCTTTTGCTTGTCGTTCTAGGTGGCATTTATTACAACTATTTCACTTCGAAGGAACACTATCAGGATGTCAATAAAATGATCTTATTCAGTCCCTTGTTTATCATCTTTTTGATGATAATCGATGAATACACTGTTTCCTGGTGGTGGTTAACGATCCCAACGAATTTATACGTGTTGATGCTTGGGGTGGTTGTAATGGTCAATGGAAGTGAAGATGGACGTTTTGTGAAAGTATTAGGAGGCATGGTATTGATTGCACTTCTGGCAATTATTCGCTACATCGATGTCGACCTTAGTTTTATCACGAAAGGATTGTTGTTCCTTATTTTTGGGGGTATGTTCTTCTTGATTAACATGTTTGTGAAAGAAAAGGTAGAGCAAATTGAACGTCATAAGCGTCGCGCAGATGAAGGCTAAAAAATGGTTGTTTTTGGGATTTGCAGCAATAATTATTGCGATCCCGCTCTATGTTGCTTTTTCGTCTGAGGACATACTGGAGAACGGTACGTATTACAAATTTCGATTGCAGGGAAGAGATCCGTTCGACCCGTTTCGAGGGAAGTTTTTGCGCTTGAATTACGAGCTGAATGAGCTGCCTATTGACGAACGTGTGGCGATCGGTGATGAGGTCTATGTTTCTGTCAAGGTAGGAGCGGATGGCTTTGCTTTTTTCTCGAAAGCCTATACGAAACCTCCGATCAAGGACGATTACATCAAAACAAAGGTGATTTCCTCAAGCTGGGAAGGTGGAGGAAGAAGATCGCGGGGACTTTTTGGACGCAGAAGAACAATGGAGCGAGACAACGGCGGTAATTATGTGTTCGTCGATGTGCCCGATCATATGGGGAAGTATTTTATCAATGAAGATTTTGCCCAAAAAGGAGAGGAAGTTCTGCG
>JBNKGN010000049.1:0-14523 GCA_050289845.1 Crocinitomicaceae bacterium
GTTCATTGCAAAAGCAATATCAAATGCATCGCGAATTGCACGAAGAAGAAATTAACTATGCGACAACGTATAAATTGCTCAGTAATAGAGATTTTGCGCGGATCAAGCAAGTGGTTCTGGAGCATACACCGCAATTGAAGCAATACCTCGATCAAGTTTCTGAAGACCAGGCGGACCCGTTAATTGCGAGTCAGGTAAATAATGTGCTGGTAACGCCCTTAGAGAAGGATGCATCGCCAATTTTTAAAACCCTTCTCATTGTCCTGTGGTTGCTCTCGTTTGCCATGCCTTTTCTGCTGTATTTCTTCCTGGATCTCGTGTGGATTCAATCTGTATTCTTCATGGCATGACATTTAAAGTAGGTCAGAAAATTGTTTTCCTCCATGAGACGGGGGGAGGAATTGTACTTGAACTTTTGAGTGCGACAAAACTCCTTGTGGAAGACGAAGATGGTTTCGAACGCATTGTTCTTACGGCTGAAATTGGTCCTTTGTACAGCGCAGATTATAAAATTGATGAGGAGACAGTGAGAGGCATTAATGCGGACGATACTTATGCCACAGCCAAACAGCTCCAGAGAAAGGGAATGCTCACGGGAAGCCGAAAAGCGATTGATGTGTGGGAGTTGGATTTACACATCGAAGAACTGACGGATTCGCATTCGGGATGGACGAACGCTGATATTGTACGAAAGCAATTAACCGAGCTTCGTTCTTTTTATAACCGTGCGAGAGCAAAGCAAATTCGAAAACTGATCGTGATTCATGGGGTAGGTACCGGTGTTTTACGGGATGAAGTGCGCTCGTTTTTTCACGGAAAAGAAGGAGTCGAGTATTTCGATGCCGATTACCGTGAATATGGAAAAGGCGCTACTGCCGTGGAAATCCGCTACAATTTGTAAAGCCTATTTTTTCGGCGGATATCGTTTAAACAGTCGAAAGCCACCTTTCTGTTCCACCAATTCGTAGTTGTACCGATCGATATAATCGTTGTCTGTTTTGACCACGAAATACATCGGTGTGGGATACGGCGTTACTATAAACCAATCCATGTCTTTGACATGTTCGTCTGTTTTTCGATAAAAATACTGTCCGTAGCTCTTGAAGGAAAACGTCACAACCGGTCGATCTTCGCGTTCCATTCGTTGGTAAAACTCAATAGCAGGTCCCTGGGTAAATTGTTCGATGTTTGGAAGCAGTGTGTATTGAGCGATCAGCAAGGTGAACATTATAGAAGCAGCTGTCGTTATTACAAAGGCCGTTATGCGTTTCTTGTGCAAGAAAATAAAACCGAATACGGTTCCTGCAAGCAGTACAATTCCCGATCCAAAGCCCAAAGGGTTTACATCGATGTCCTGACGCAAGGAGTCGGAGACAAAACGATCTTTGATCTGATCGGCGAGCCAATAATGTTCGATCAAAAGGTACGCAATTCCAATAAATACGACAGAAAGCAGAATGCCCAGCACTAAGTAGGTGTATTTTGCAATAACCGAAAGTTTCACTTTTTGCAGATCGACAAGGTACAGGGTATAGGCCGCTACAAAACTCAAAGGAACCCAGGTCATTGATGAATAATGAATGATTTTTGTTGTAACGATGCTGAACAGGATTAACACCGTCCAGAACAGGCAGAGCATCCACAAATGGAAATCCATCGTTGTTTCACTTCGTTTCTTAAATAGAGAAGGAATCGCAAGAATGGAAATTGGAAAACAACCAAAGAACACCACCACGAAGTGATAATAGAACGGCTGCTGGTGCCCCGCAACATTAGAATTGAACAATTCGGTCTGGTAGGCAATGAACTGGCGGATGTTATCGAACCCATTTTTTGCGAATTCAATGCTTAACCAAATCACAAGAATTGTCAGAAAACCGCCTAAGAACCCCCAAATATACCGCCATTTTGGAAAGGGCTTGAACTTTCGAATGATCAAATACACGAGCAATGTTAGGCCTAATAAGAGAAATCCAACAGGACCTTTCGTAATCACACTTAATCCACTGAAAATACCAGAAAACAGTGCCAAACGACCACGATGAACATCTTCCTTGCCAGAGATCACGCGAATCATAAAATAGACGGACAAGAAGATAAAGTAATTGAACACGGGATCAATAATTCCCGATTTGAAATAAGCATTCGGTAAAAGACTTCCGCAGAAAATCAAGGCCCAAATCAAACCAAAACGTGGTGAGAAGTGTTTGCGACCAATTAAATAGAGGGAAATCAAGTAGAGAATTCCAAAAACGGCATTGGGAAACCGTGCGGCGAACTCATTGATTCCAAACGCTTTCATGGAAAGCACCTGCAGCCATATAAAGAAGGGAGGCTTTTCCCAAAAGGGCTCGTAATTGACCTGAACGCGAAGATAATCCCCACTGGAAATCATTTCTCTCGCGGACTCCGCAAAATTGATTTCATCCCAGTCGAACAAATGTACATTGCCAATTCCCAAGAAGAAAAGAAGGCCAATGCCCATCAGTAAGAAAATGCTCCAGCGCTTGTTTTCGGCAATATGGTTGAATGAAATCTTCAAATTACGTTTGATTTGCGCCGCTAAATTACGATTTTTATAAGTTCATTTCGTTAACGTATCCCTGTGATTAAAATTCTGATCAGTTTTCTCTTTTTTGCAACGCTATTTCCTGCCAGTGCAACGTCTATTAGTGCCGATTTTCCGCCGATTGTTTTGATGCGATCGTATCAACTCGAAATTGTTTGTCAATGGAGTGGAAATCAATGGGAAGCATCTTTGTTTATTGTTGATGACAATCGTATTCGGGGCGATGCGGGTGTCTTGATTCAGCGAAATCCTGCAGAAATAGTGAAGGGGGAAGGTTTTATCGCTATAAATTATACCGACCATCGTGGCGAAGTGATTGCCGTGTCGTCTTTTGAATTAAAGGAGGTGCGAATCATTGTTGAAGCACCGATAGCTGCCAATTGTGCCGAAATCCCCTTTTCTCTAGAACAGGTGCGCTATTTGGACAGTCTCGATATGAACAGTATCACTTCGTTTGAAATTGATTTGGAAGCCTATTCGTGTCCCGTTGTCATTGATTTGCAGGAGTTCAAGCAATTTGAGTCGATTAAAAGTGGATTGCGTCGATTTGCTTTGAAAAGTGCACAAAACGTTGAGTTTGATATTCGTAGTTTGTACGATTGTCCGCATTTATGGGAGTTGGAGTTGCCGTTTTGTGTGGGCGGAGCTTTGGATCATTTTACGGAATTAGAGGTGTTGAAAATTCCCGGCATTTCTTCGGTGTTTGTGCATCAAATCGCTACGTTACCCGATTTGGCTGATTGGAAAGAGTTGCCGAGTTTGTATGATAATCAATTTGAAACTCTTCATGCAGAACGGTATTTTGAAGAATTACTGCCCCTGCGTAGAACCGCAAGCCCCATTGTTTATTCGCGTTTGGAAGAATTGGAAGAAACAATAAAAAAGTACGCTCCGGAAAAATGGACCGATGACGGAGAAATACTCATCATGGAGAATGAATTGATGGAATACGGTCCAGGATCTGTGTTGAATGACACTTTGTTGCATGGTTTTATGAAAAAAGGCAAGCGGAAAGGACTGTGGACGGTGAAATTTGCGGATCAATACCGAAAGAGTGATTGGGAAACCCATCATTTCAATTTCAAGAAAAAAATGAAAGTGAAATTTCCTCAGAATGGTATTTGGAATTTGAAGTATGCAAACAATAACATCGCAATTTCTGGGGAATTTAAGAACGGATTGAAGGTCGGGGAATGGAAGTTTTTCAATGAAGACGGAACAATCAGAACCCAACGATTTTACAAAATGGATACTTTGGAGCGGACAATTGTTCATTTTTCCATTCAAGGATTGGCATGTGAGTCACGTGCCTACTATTTTTCGCAGTATGCCTGTGTGCAATCTTTTTCCAATGTAGATGGAACCACCTTTAACTACGTTGATATGGATCCATCGCGCGATCCGATCTTCGTTGATGGTACGACAATTCATCTTTTGAATGAAGCGAAAACGGTATACAAACCAATAAAAAAGGGGACGAGAGGATACGAAACCGCCTTGCGAGAGCATTTCGTACAGTATTTATTTCCAGAACTTACCGGAAAGGAACTTCCTTTTTAGCGATCAATAGACTTCACGTTTTTATACCGTAGGAATTGCAACATTTACGGAACAATTCAGGTATTTCTATCATTGATTGCACGATTTAAATTGGGTAGTTTGGTGCTCGCTATTTACGTATTAATAAACTATTTCACTTATGAGCACTTATACCAACGCCAGTATTCCAGCACCAGTAAAGGATGATGCGACGTACTTTCAAATCTTAATCGACAACCAATTGACGTCTCTCGCAGCAGACAAAGTTAATCTGACTTTTACAGCAAATAAAATGTCCCGAACGAGTCCCGACATTCTGGGAGTGACCTGGTTGTCTGGAGGAGGAACGAATTACAACGATTGGACAAAACCGCAAATGAATGTCATCAACGCCAAATCAGACGTTAGTGGCGGTCCCGATTTTTTATCGACGTACAATGTCACGTTGGATCAATTGCCAAAGGACAGTACGGGGAAATACGGAATTCTAAAAATTCCTTTTCTGGATCCGAACGATTCTACCAAATCTCTCGCAGGTTCCGGACATTTGACGATCACGGTGAACACTCCAGCAGTGATGCAGATTAACGAAGACAAATCGAATAGCACGTTCTCTTTGGCGTTGCCAAGTCCAATTTCAGATGGCGCTGGGGGACAAAACAAATGGGATTTCGTAGAGTTAAATTGTGCCACACCAGCATCAAATAGTAAATCCGTTTGTTTTTGCAACACCACCAATGTCGATTTCTTTGCGTTGGGCGTAACCATCAAAGGACGTTCAGCGGATGGGAGTACATCTACCTTCGGAATTGATCTGAACAATTCCAAACCGGTTACGACTTTGTTGTCCAATTTAGAAGCCTTGTCTTCTGAATATACAGCAGGACGCGTGAATGACAGTAAAGGCAATTACTTGCGCTATTTGGCACCGGACTTATCGTTTTTGGCAAATAATTCTGTTTTGGATACGGCTATCACAGATGGGTTTAACCATTACAAAACGAACGACTTATCGTTTAAAATCGGAGCGACACAATATACGGCAAAAACGAATAGTGCGAATGAACTCGAATTTACTGCGCCGAAAGCATTTACAATCAAAAAGCCAAGTTCTTTGGATGTGATAGCAAGTACTGGGCCGTTGGATACTGGATCAACTTCAGATGCCGATATTCAAGGAGCCATGAAATTTATAGATGCGGCGTTGAACCGAGGGATATTTACTGATACGAGTAGTTGGGCTACGACGAGTAATTGGTACCCTGCAGGAACTGAATTTAACGACTACTCGAATTGTTTGCACAATGCATTTATCGATAGTGCTTGTTATGCTTTTTCTTACGATGATGTGCCGGGAGCGCCTTTGGTAACTTCTGCACCAGCAATTGGAGCGTGTACATCAATGTCTCTAACTCTTTCCGACGATTAATACAGGAGAGAGTTTGCTTTTTCGCGCCCGAGTCCTATTGGTTTTTTAGTAGTGGATTCGGGCGTTTTTTTATAATTAAATGGAGACCGAATTGAGTTCCATGCTATCGGTAACGTCCACCAAAAGTTCCCCGTCATCAAAGGAGAGGGTACAGTTTTTTTTCTTGAAGTACGCTTGTGTGAGCCGTTTCTTTTCCGCTTTACGGAAAAATCGCACTACGCCTTTTTATGAAACAAATCGGATTTGGCCAGTTTGATTTTGTTGAAGAAATACAACCAACTCACACCTAATACGCCCAAACCATACTTGGAACTGCGTTGGAAATTGATGGATGATGCTTCGTCGAAATATTTGGTAGGGCAGGTGATCTCTGCGATTTCGTAGCCTTCGTAGCAGATTTGTGCCAACATTTGGTTGTCGAAGATAAAATCGTCGGAATTGATGTTGTAATTAATTTTACGCAACACTTCGCCCGAAAACATGCGGTATCCTGTGTGGTATTCCGACAATTTTTGGTTCATTAAAATGTTTTGTGAAAGCGTTAAAAAACGGTTGGCGATGTACTTGTAAACAGGCATTCCTCCTCGTAAGGCACCTTTTCCTAAAATACGAGAACCAATTACCACGTGGTATACGTCATTGGCAATCAAATGCGCCATACTTTCAATTAATTTTGGCGTGTATTGATAATCCGGGTGCAACATGACAACGATGTCCGCATTCAATTCCAACGCTTTGTTGTAGCATGATTTCTGGTTTCCACCGTATCCTTTGTTCTCTTCATGTACAATAACATGCTGAATACCAATTTCTCGCGCTACTTCTGCTGTGTTATCGCTACTCTTGTCATCCACAAGAACGACTTCGTCTACAATATCGAATGGAATTTCGTCGTAGGTTTGTTTCAAGGTTTTCGCCGCGTTGTATGCGGGTAAAATGACAACTAGTTTTTTTCCTTTAATCATGTGCTTCGGACAAATTATCCTGCAAAACTAATAAAGAAATGCAGATTCAATAGCCTTAACGTTAAATCAGATAAAGACGTATTTTTATCCCGTGAAAAATATTTGGTCGCTTCTAGCTATTAGTCTCGTCGGTGTCATCTTCTTGATCTTCCGCGTTTCCTATGATTCCGACAAATCCGAGGAAGGGTTGCGCATGACTACATGGGATGCCTTTGGTTACTATATGTACAACCCATCGATTTTTATCTATCACGATGTCAATCATCTCGAATGGGTACCAGAAATTGATAGTACGTATCAGTTAACGGGCGGCGAATTGTATCAGGCATCGAAGCAGGAGAACGGAAATTACGTTAATAAATATTTGGGAGGTGTAGCGATCATGCAATTGCCATTTTTTGCGGGGGCGCATCTATACGCTTCGTTGTCCGATTATCCCGCTGACGGTTTTTCTGCGCCTTATCAGTATGCCATTGCTTACGGAGCAATTGTTTATTGTTTGCTCGGCTTACTTATTTTACGACTGGTAATGCTTCAATACTTCCGCGATCGAATTGTTGCCCTGGCGATTTTGTTCATGGCTCTTGCGACCAATCTCATTCAATACGTCGCCATCGATGGAGGACAAAGTCACGCGTACATTTTCCCCTTATACGCCTTTGTGCTTTGTTTTACGATGAAATGGCACCAAAAACCGCACTGGAAATGGGCGGCGTTTATTGGTTTTACAATTGGTTTGGCGACAATCTGCCGTCCCACTGAGTTGATCATGCTCTTCATCCCGTTGTTGTGGAATACGCATAGCGAAGAAGCAAAAAACCAAAAATGGGGCTTGGTACGTGGGAATTTGAAGCACGTTTACATCGCTATCTTTTTCGGATTGGTAGGCGTGTTGCCACAATTGCTCTACTGGAAATACACATCAGGATCGTTTATTTATGACGTGGGGAGTAAATGGTTCTTTTTCAATCCTTGGTTTCGCGTACTTTTTGGAGTCGATAATGGCTTTTTTATTTACACACCGATTGCCCTCTTGTTCGTATTGGGTTTTTTCTTTCTCAAGAAATACCCGTTTCAACGTTCGGTACTCGTTTTTTGCGTATTGAACATTTGGATCATCATGGCATGGTCGGATTGGCGGTATGGAGCGACGTTTTCCACAAGAGCAATGGTGCAAAGCTATCCTGTATTTACCCTCGCGATGGCAGCATTACTGACCAAAGCATTTGAAATGAAATTTTGGAAATACGCTGCACTTGCTTTTGGAATTTATATGACGGGAGTGAATTTCTTTCAGATTACGCAGTACAACGCGCTGATCATTAACTATCGTGATATGAGTTGGACGTATTATGGAAGAATCTACCTGAATCCCCATCCAACGCCACTGGACATGAGTTTGTTGGACAACAAAGATTTTATTGCCGACGAATCGGAGTTGAAACAAGTAGACCGAATTGTTTGCAAGCCGGGGATATTTGAAGTCAACACAACGACGCCCGATAATGCCCAGCTTTTTACCGCAAGTCTAGAAAATAAAAAAGGACTTTGGGTCAAAGTAACGGCTAAAGTTCGTACGCGGAAAGGTTTTGAAAGCAATTACTTGAAAGCTTTTGTTGGGAACACAAAGTCCGTAAAAGTGCGGATTCACAATCCTATTTGTAAAGAAGGTGCTTGGAACGAATACGCGTTTTACATGCGGGTACCAGATCAGCGCGAAACAAAATGGTTAACCTTGGTCGTAGAAGGGCACACTCCTTTTGAGGGAGAAGCAAAAGACGTCGTTTTTACGGTGTATCAGGAGTAATTAAAGGTCTTTGCCAAAGGTGTGAATATCGTTGTGATTTTCTTCGATTTTGTCTTTTACCTTTTTAATCGTTTGAGCAAGAATAAACAAGTCTGCGGGCGCGTTTTTCTGCAGCCACAACCAACTTTCCTGCTCATTTTCAACCGCCATAGCAATATGGTACAAGATTTCGAAATCGTGTGTTAAAAGCCATTTCTGTGCGCTTTCATTGCCTTCTGCAGCATTGATCATCGCGAGTAGGTGTGCAAAGCCATTGTTTTGAAGCCAATTACGGGCATCATCTTTTAAGTAAATGGCAAAGGTCGCCATGGTCAATTCCTCGTAACCGTTTTCACGGAGCCAAAGCATGAATTCATCACTGCCGTCGATTGCTTTTGCCCAGGCAAGGACAATTTTGGGATGGTAATCGATGCGTTGTAGTTTCGTTCGTGACAAATCTGCAGCGACAATCTCGCGTTTCTTTTTCTTAATCCATTTTCTCATGCTGCGAAGAATATATACGATACGACAATAGCTGCGATGATGCCAATGAGATCCGCAAACAATCCTGCTGTAATTGCATATCGTGTATTTGTGATTTTAACGGCACCAAAATAAACGGCTACAACGTAAAGTGTCGTTTCGGTACTTCCTTGCATGGTTGCTGCTATCCGTTCTTGCATTGATCCTGGACCAAAGTGGTTCATTACTTCGGTAAAAGCACCACGAGCACCACTGCCACTTAATGGTTTCATAAAGGCAACAGGCAATGCATCCACCCATTCGGTGACAGTGATTCCCATGCCAATGACGCACCAACGAATTCCTTCTAAAACATCGTCTAAAGTACCAGAAGCGCGAAGCAAAGAAATAGCAACGAGCATTGCAATGAGGTAAGGAACAATACCAATAGCTACTTGAAATCCATCTTTTGCCCCTTCAATAAACGCGTCGTAGACATTGATTTTACGGCGTGCAGCTAATAGTATAAAGCTAATGATGATCAAAAAAATAATTCCTCCCCCCACAACAATTGACACTGTTTCTCCTTGTTCAGGATGCCAAAGAACATAGGTCAACAACAATCCGATAGCCGTAGTTAAACTTCCCAAATACAATAGAATTACACCATTGAACAGATTGATTTTTTGTCGAATTGACACGAAGATCAGCCCTGCTAGGGTCGCAACATAAGTAGCAACAAGGATCGGCAAGAAAACTTCTGTAGGTGATTCTGCACCTGCGCGTAAGGCAAAAATCGATACGGGGATGATCGTCAAACCAGAGGTGTTTAAAACGAGAAACATGATTTGAGCATTTGTCGCTCGATCTTTCTGCGGATTCAGTTCCTGTAATTCGTTCATGGCTTTTAGTCCCAAAGGAGTCGCTGCATTGTCTAACCCCAACATATTCGCACTAAAGTTCATCATCATGGATCCGACAGAAGGGTGCCCTTCCGGAATTTCGGGAAATAGTTTCGTGAAAAGTGGGGTTACTGCTTTAGTAAGAATTTTTAAAGCTCCTCCGTTTTCTCCTATTTTCATAATACCCAGCCAAAAGCACATAGCTCCCGTTAAGTAGAGTGAAATTTCAAATCCAGATTTTGCGGAAGCCGATAGGCTATCGATCATCATTTTCATCACATTGACATCTTGCCAGAAAATCATTTTTGAAGCCCCTACAACGATGGCAACCAAAAACATCCCGATCCAAATCCGATTTAATATCATATCTCAAATATCTGCATTAATAGAATGCTTCTCGGGCAAAAGGCAACGAAAGTTTCAACAAGGGACTACTGATAATCCTCAGAAAGGCAGTATTCAGCAAAGTTTTCTAGAAGTACTGCACCATGATTTCCCGACACTTCTGGGTGAAATTGAACACCGAAATAGGGGAGTGTAGTATGTTGCATCGCTTCATTTACACAGGCGTCAGACGAAGCCACCAACTGGAATCCAGCGGGAATAGAAATCGTTTCGCAGTGATCTTCCATCATTTCTACTTCGTTCGGTAATCGACGGAATAAAATGGAATCTTCAAAGGCTTCGATCAATTGCCAATCACGATCTTCTTTCATCCGTGAAGCTTCTGCACCGAAATGCAAGCCTAGAATTTGATGTCCGAAACAAATACCAAGAATGGGGAGTGTTGATTTTATGGGGATTTCAATGGCTGCTAGAAAACGCTCCGTTGGCACCTCTGTAATTAGAATGGGGGCTCCTGAGATTACAATTCCCTTGGCACCAGCAAGATCTTCTTCTTTGATATCAAGAAACGGAATGCGTCGGACATCACATACGTTATCAACAAGCGATTCGATGTATTTCGTTTTATTGGAGCCTGCGTCTAAGAGTACAATCATTCATTCAAAATTCCCGCGCCTTGACGAAGAATTTCTACGTTCCCGTCGACACATTTTACTACTGTCGAAGCCTTTAAATTTCCGTAGCCACCGTCGATAATCATGTCCACTTTAGTATCGTAGCGCTGATAAATCTCGTAGGGATCAATAAAGTATTCCAGGATTTCATCCTCGTCGTCATGCAATGAAGTCGTAGCGATCGGATTCCCCAATTGTTCTACCAAACCGAGAATAATAGCATTGTCAGGAATTCGAATCCCGATTTCTTTTCGGTTCGTGTCAAACAAGCGTGGAATGTCATTGTTCGCTGTTAAAACGAAAGTAAATGGACCCGGTAAATGACTTTTAAGCAATTTAAAGGTCGGGCGGTCAATGTGTTTCACGTAGTCCGATAAATCACTCAATCCCGAACAGATAATCGAAAAATGGGCCTTTTTCAACTTGATCCCCTTTAAAGTTGCCAGGTTGTTTAGTGCTTTTTTGTTGTACAAATCGCATCCCATGGCGTATACGGTGTCCGTAGGAAAAATAACAATGCCTCCTTTTCGAAGATGCTGGAGCACCATTTCCATCGAACGTTGATCAATATTATCTGGGTTGATTTCTAATAACATGGCGCAAAGATACGCTTAATTCTTGTTTACGAAGATATCGCATGCAATCGCAAGATGATCGCTCAAAGCCTTTTTCTGAATCCCAAATCGGGTCGATTGAAGACTTTCTGAATGGAAAATGTAGTCGATGCGTCCCGCAGGAATCTTGCCAGCATAGGTTTTTCCGATCCCAAAACGGCAATTGCGAAAGGCATCGATTAAACTATTGTTAAACTGCGAATAAGCGTAAGACATTGGAGTATCGTTAAAATCACCGCACACCACCACTGGATGCGGAGATTGGTTGATGTGCTCCATTAAAGTTTCCGACTGCGATGCCCTTTGAGGATAGGCTTGTTGGATTTTACTCAACACACTTCCGTAGCTCGACTCGCTACTACCGTCTGCAAAAGCTTCTTTGTCGGCATCTTCGAGGCGAATGGATTGCAAATGCACGTTGTAAATCCGTATGGTATCCTTCTCAAAGACGATGTCCGAATAAATCGCATAATTGAACGATTTTTTGTTGAGGTTGAAATTCACTTCTCCTTTTTCTACAATAGGGAATCGCGTAAAAATGGCAATTCCGAAATTGCGACGTCCCGCCCGACTGTGAGCGTAGCGTTCTTGATAATCTTTGATCCCTAAAAGGGGAATGATGGTGTCTTTTGTAACGAATTCGGTCGGTGGGTCCTGATGATAGAACTCTTGAAAACAGATAACATCTGGTTTTTCGTTGGCGATAAATTCAATAATCTTTTTGCGCGATTCCGTCGCTTTTTGTGAATCGGGATTGTATACGTCGAACAAACGGACGTTGTAACTCATCACACGAAAAGTCTTATGTCCTTGAGGATCGTGATGCCCACCGAGGGTAAGTGTACGAAAATGCAACGAACCGCCGCACAGTAGCAAAGTGAACATGCCTAGTGCCCACCATTTGTTGAAAAAAAGCTGAAAAAGGAGCAGTAAGATGAACGCGATCACGGTCACCGGATATGCCAGACCAAATAGCGGAACGATGCTTGATGCAGTCGGATGCACAAAAGGAGCGAGGTAGGCCATAAACAGTGCAAATCCAGCCATTAAGGATAGCAGATTTAATGTTAGGCGGATCCAGCGGTTCCTTCGAATCCTATCCATTTTTGCTTTGGTTGAAAAGGAAATCTTTTTCTTTTTTACTTAAAGAATCGTAGCCTGATTTCCCGATTTTATCTAAAATTCGATTGATCTCATCTTGACGTGCTTTTGCATCAGCATTGTATTCTTCGTCCGTCATTTTACGTACATCGCGCCCTTTTTTAACGGTTAATTTGGGACGTTTTTTTCTTCGGAACAAATTGAAAAAAGAAGTCATACCATTTTCTGTTGCAACTATAATATTTCTAGAGCTGTGAACGTTTTGCGCGCCGAGCATTCCTATCAAAGCACCACCTACGTGAGCAAAATGTGCGATCCCGTCATTGGCTCCCAACCGAAGCAGGTCTAACAAAATATAGACCAAAGCCAACCAAATAATCCGAAACGGCGGTAAAAAGGGAAATGCAACGCGCAAATTGGGTTGATTAAAGGCAATCATTATAAACAAGGCCATTACAGAGCCGGAAGCACCAACAACCAGAATGTTTTGCCCCAACAAGGCAGGGAATATTTGGTGGGCGAGCAATTCAATCATTCCGCCGGCAAAACCACCGAGGAGATAGGTATATAGCAAGCGTTTACCCGTAAAAACCTGCTCGAACAAACGGCCGACAAAATACAGCATGATCATGTTCATGAGCAAATGCAGGAACGAATAATGCGTAAACATGGACGTGAACAGACTCCACGGCTGGTAAATAAAATCTTCCAAACGAGTAGGCAGTCCCACAGCATACATGATGTAGGTCCAGAAATCACTACCAGTCTTCGATAATTCAGCGAAAACCATGAGCATATTGAGCGCCAAATAAACAGCCACGTTGATGAAAATGAGCTTCATAAACATGTTTCTGCGGTACATGCTTTTTAATTCGTCGAGAAAATTAGCTTGTGTTTGCATAATCGAATCAATAAAAATTGGACTTGTCGCGTTTCCAGATTTGGATTAAAATAAATCCGAACAACATACCTCCCAAGTGGGCGAAGTGGGCGATAGAATCACCGTTCGATTGGAGAAAACCATTGTAAAGTGCCATCCCACCAAATATTAGTGCTAACCATTTTGCTTTCAAAGGGATTGGCGGAAAAAGCAACATGAATTCGGTGTTTGGAAATAAAAGTGCAAATGCCATTAGCAATCCATAAATCGCTCCAGAAGCACCAAGGGTGTTTGTACTAAGAATGTCGTAAGCGGTTTGTCCAGAGTAATGTGAAATTTTCCCGTCTTCAAACATCTCGTTAACGGAGTCCATCGTGGGAAAGAATTCTCCTGTGTATTTGTACAATTCGATGCCTTGCACCGTTGTATGAAGTAAAAGTGCTCCTATTGCTGTAACGAAGTAGAAAATAAAGAATCGTTTTTTACCCCAAAAATGTTCTAAGCGGGAACCAAATACTACAAGTCCCACCATATTGAACAGAATGTGCATCAGATCTGCATGCATAAAGAAGTGGGTTATAATCTGATAAGGTTGAAAAAAGTCTGAAGATGGATAATGCATACTGAGCATTCGGAACATGTTAATTCCTTGCTCTCCAAACACATAAGTTGCTAGAAAAAACAACACGTTCAGTATCAACAAATTCTTTGTTACATCTGGGATATTTCCAAAAATGTTTCTAAACATTATTCAAATTTTTTATCAATGATGGACATCTCAAGTGTCTCAATAATTTTTTTGTTAGACGGAGAATAAGCGTGATTCTCACATTGGAACAATTGATCCACCAAACCCTGTAATTGTTCGGTGTTCGAAAGTTCGAGTTTTTTCATGGCCGCAGAACGCGCAATTGATCCTACCAAAGCATGCGCCAGATCGCCTTTCTCAATGTCTTTGTGAGCTAAGGTTTCCAGTATTTGATCCACCGATTTTGATAACGTTTCTTCTTCCAATACGCTTGGTACGGAGGACAGTTCTAATTGTTCGTCGTTGATCGTGCCAACAAATCCCAATTGCTTAAGAACAGAGGCGCTTTCTTGCCAGTGAATCGCTTCTTGCTTCGACAATTCCTTTTCGATGGGAAATAAGAGTTGTTGTGAGTGTATTGGATTGCTAATGAATGATGTAATTATGTTGTCATAAACAATTCGTTCAATAGCACGACGTGCATGGATGACCATAAAACCACTTTTGCT
>JBNKGN010000050.1:0-14494 GCA_050289845.1 Crocinitomicaceae bacterium
GTGTAATCTTACCGCAGCGAATCGGATTCAGGGTTGGGCAGACAATTTGCACAAGCACGGCTATTATCCGATTATTGTAACGCGGAATTGGGACCGAACAATTGAACAACCAGAAGATGTGTTAAAAGCTTCGGGTACGGTGATCCAACACACAAAAACAGACACGCACGAAGTGTATCAATTGCCGTACAAAGCAAGTTTGCGTGATCGAATTTACGTGAAATACCAAGGGTCTCCATTACAGAAGATCAGTCGTGTCCTCACATTCTTTAATTTAATTGCTGAGAATTTTAGTGTACGAGCCATTCCCCATGCCAACCTCTATTTTTTTACTCAAAATTACTTGAAAGAACACGGGGATATCGATACGGTTATTATTTCAGGAAATCCCTTCAATCAATTTAGCTTTGGTTATTATTTGAAGCAACAATTTCCAATCGATTGGATCGCGGATTATCGAGACGATTGGAACACGAACAATNTTATCGCGCCTAAAAGAGGTCTTAACGCATTCATTGGGCGACTTCAAAAAAGAAGCGAGCGCAAATGGGTCCAATCAGCGGTTCATTTCACCTCTGTATCCGATCACTACGTAGCAAAAATAGGGGCGTTCACAGGGAATTCGGGTACAACGATTCTCAATGGATACGATGGTATTGAAGGAATTGACGCCTCGCTTCATCCCAGCGATTATGTTATCACTTACAACGGAAGTTTGTACAATTCACAACCAATAGAACAATTCTTATCTGTTATTGAGCGTCTCTATTCGGAAGGATTTCACGAAATCAAATTGCAATTTCCGGGTTTAGCGTTTGATCGTCTACAGGCATTGCGGGTGGAACGAAACAGTGCGTCGTTTTCCGAAAACGTTTCAATTCTCAATCGGATTCCTAAAAACGAAGTGCTGCAACTTCAAGCCAATTCAGACCTGCTGCTAATGCTTTCGTACGGTGATTTAAAAGGAATTCCTTCCAGTAAACTGTATGAATATATCGGCCTTCAAAAAGAAGTGCTCCTCTTCCCTGGCGACAACGATGTGATTGAAGAAACGCTAAATCAAACAGGGTTGGGAGTTATTCCCACAGATGAAGATGCCCTTTACGCACTGTTAAAAGAACGCCTCGAGAACAAACGAAAAGGCATTCTCGCGACAAAAGAAGTTGATCCGACAATCATTGAGTCATTCTCCCGAAAAGCACAAACGAAAAAATTGGCAGAATTGCTGGATCGATTAAAGCAACTTCGGTCTGAATAATTTCCTATTTTTACTGCGCTTTGGCAATATCTGAAAAACATACGCACTGCCTGATTTGTAATTCCGAAAATCTTTCGGAAATGCCGCGTTTCCAACATTCCTATTTGTCAAAATGCAATGATTGTGGCTTCGTCTTCTCGCTGCGGATTCCAACAGCACGTGAATTGAGCGACTACTACCAGACGGATTACGACGTTACCCGTTATTTTTCTCCGATTACTGAGCAGCGCTACCACGACTTACTGGATCAATTTGAATCGGAACGACAAACGAATCGGATTCTGGACGTTGGCGCAGGATACGGATTCTTTTTGGAAATTGCCAAAAAACGCGGTTGGGAAGTTTACGCAACGGAAATAACCCAAAGCGCGATTGATCTGTGCCGAGAAAAAGGAATTACCGTATTTGAAGGTCCCGTTGAATCAATTGACTTTGGGGATTTGACCTTCGATGTCGTCGTATCTATCGAAGTGCTGGAACACTTGAACAACCCGGGCATATTTGTCGCTGGTATCCATAAAATTTTACGACCGAATGGATTGTTTTATTTGACGACACCCAATTTCGATTCTACGCTTCGTTACTGGTTGAAAGAAAGATATGATGTGATTGGTTATCCCAACCATCTCTGCTATTACACCCCGAAAACCATCAAACGACTGATGGAATCTTCTGGCTTTAAGTCCGAGGAAATTAGAACAACGGGGCTAAGTGTTACTCGCGTAAAAACAAGCAAAGGACAAAGCGATCAAGCGTATGTTTCCGAGACCTCAGACGATGAAATGCTGCGGTACAAAATTGAAAAAAACACAGCACTTCGCGTAGCGAAACAAACAGCAAATAGCGTACTCAATCTTCTAAAAGTTGGAGACAGTCTCAAAGCTTCCTTTAGAAAAAACTAGATTTGTCGTATGTGTGGGATAGCGGGATTCATCGATTTTAAAAACAATTCATCGTACAATGATATTGTCGCGATGACCGATACCATGCTACACCGAGGTCCCGATGGTTCCGACTACCATTTTTTTCAAACCGAAAAGGCCCAGATTGGACTGGGACATCGACGTCTCTCTATTATCGATTTGAGTGACTACGGAAAACAGCCCATGCGATTCCAGGACTACTGGATTACTTACAACGGTGAAATCTACAATTACAAGGAAATCAAATCGGAGTTGAGTGCCTTGGGCCATACTTTCGAAGGCGATTCTGATACCGAAATGATTCTTCATGCGTACAACGAATGGGGAATCGCATGTGTAGAACGTTTCATTGGAATGTTCGCTATCGTCTTGATCGATACAAAAAAGCAGGAGGCTACTTTTCTAAGAGATCGCGTTGGGGTCAAACCACTATACATTTATTGGGAAGACGAACTGCTCCTCTACGCGTCAGAATTAAAGGCATTTCACCAACATCCCCGCTTCAAGAAACGTTTGAACAAGGATGCTGTGAGCGCCTTCATGCAATACGGAAATGTTCCAACACCGCACTGTATTTTCGATCATTGTTTTAAGGTCAAGCCTGGGCATTATCAAGTATTGAATTTTCAGTCCAAAACATTTTCAGAAACGCATTACTGGAATGTTTATGATGCTTACAATCAGACAAAAACTACGGATGATTATTCCACGGCAAAAACAACAACAAAAGCATTATTAACATCCGCTTTCAACTATCGTATGGTTGCGGATGTACCTGTGGGCGTCTTCCTTAGCGGTGGATTCGACAGTACTTGTGTTACGGCAATTTTACAAAGTGAACGCACCGAAAAATTAAAAACCTTTACCATCGGTGTGCCAGACATTGGATTGAACGAAGCGCCTTATGCGGCTGATATCGCAAAACATTTGGGAACCGATCACAACGAATTGGAATGCACCGAAAAAGAGGTGTTTGAACTGATCCACGACCTTCCATTTTACTACGACGAACCATTTGCTGATTCGAGCGCCATCCCTACAACACTCGTCTCGAGAATGGCACGCAAACAAGTAACTGTTGCTTTAAGTGCCGATGGTGGTGATGAAATATTTGCGGGCTACAATCGCTACGATTATTTAGCACGCTATGGAAAAAAACTCAATCGTATTCCAGGTTTTGCCCGTCATTCTTTGGTCGGAATCATGAACACAATTCCTTCAAAGCGAATTCCTATCATGCGGAACAAATACAATTTCCACAACCGATACGAAAAATTGAAGCAAGTGCTGAAAAACCCGTCGAACAAGGAGATTATGCTCAGTTTGAGTCAGCAATTCACCGACAAACAGATGGCGCGAATCATGCGCGAAGCCCCAGCAGTTTTGAAAACATCCTACCTTTCTGAAGAGTTGGACATGGAGAAAAATTCAGCGCTGGCATACATGATGGCGATTGATTTTCAAACGTATTTGGTTGACGACATCATGCAAAAAGTGGATCATGCGGGAATGTCGGCAAGTTTGGAAGGACGCGAACCCTTTTTGGACCATCGTATCATCGAATATGCTGCGACGCTTCCAGATGCCTATAAATACCATCAAGGCACAAAAAAACGGCTCCTAAGGGATATTGTTTACGATTACGTTCCTCCATCACTTTTAGATCGTCCCAAAATGGGGTTTGCGATTCCAATTGCCAAATGGTTACAAAAAGAATTGCGTGATTTGGTCCACGATCATATCAATCAAAAAACAATTGAAGAGCAAGGACTGTTTGAATGGAAGGAAATTGAACGTATTTTGAAGGAATTTTACTCTGGAAAAACAGAATACGACACAAAGCTTTGGTATGTGTTGATGTTCCAAATGTGGTACGCGAAATGGTTCAAGTAAATTCAGCAAATGAAAGACACTCTCATTAAAATATTAAAAACCGTAGGGCTGTACAAAACGTACAAAATCCCAACATCGGTCTCAAACAAGTTTACCCAGCTTGATTCGGAGAAAAAAAAGACCATGGAACTGCTGGCAGATGCCTATTGTAAATCCGAAAATTACGATAATGAAGCCAATCGATTGGCAGACAAAGATGCGCTGTTATATGGACGCCTGAACAAATTCCGAAATTTACATACACCTTTTCTGGTTGAATCCATTGGACTTCAAGGTAAAAAAGTACTGGAGATCGGGTGTGGATCGGGAGCTTCGAGTGTCGCGATGGCAGAACAAGGGGCGCTTTTGACAGGAATCGACGTGGATACCGATGCTTTAGAATTGGCCGAGAAACGCGTGAAACTGTACAACCAAAAAGTGGAATTACTGCATTTGAATGCATCGGAGGTCGATCAACTCGAAGAAAAAAATTGGGACGTGATTCTCTTTTTCGCCTCGATTGAGCACATGACACCAACAGAGCGTCAGGTCAGCTTACAGAAAGCGTTCAGCGTTTTGAAACCTGGTGGACATCTATGTATACTTGGAACTCCGAACCGTCTTTGGCCTGTTGACACACATACTTCCTGGATGCCTTTTTACATGTGGTTGCAAGATGAACTGGCACTCAAATACGCCAAATTTAGTCCGCGTACGGAATTTCAAAAAATTCATACCAGAGACCTGAACGAAGCTCATGAGGCCTTTTATCGTTGGGGACGTGGTGTTAGCTTCCATGAAATAGAACTCGCGTTGGATTCGCAAGCTCCCTTGAAAGTCGTTGGATGCCTGCCTATGTTTCTTAGACGTTATTCGTTTATTCAAAAATGGAGTTACAAGCGATCTCCTGAGTACAAGTTTAAAAGTGCGATGGCCCATTATGGACCAAAGCATGTTCATCCTGCGTTCTACGAATGTTACCTGGATCTAATCATTGAAAAATAAGCATCAAAAAAATTCTCTACATATCGTACGATGGAATGACAGACCCTTTAGGTCAATCGCAAGTATTGCCTTACCTGAAAGGACTTTCGAAATTGGGGTACCGATTCCATTTGATCAGCTACGAAAAATCCGATCGATTCAAACAGCACAAAAAATTAATTCAGCAATTGTGCGATGAAGACACAATTCAGTGGCATCCGCAATACTACGCGAAAGGAAAAGGACTCAAAGCAACCATCAAACAAGTACGTCGCTTGCGCAAAGTAGCGTTCTACCTCAATGAAAAACACCATTTCGACATGGTGCATTGTCGGAGTTATATCGCTGCCTTGGCAGGACTTCAACTCAAAAAGAAGCATCAAACGCGTTTCGTTTTTGATATGCGTGGTTTCTGGGCAGATGAGCGCGTTGATGGTGGTTTGTGGGATTTAAACAATCGATTGTACAAGACGATTTATGCGTATTTCAAAAAGAAGGAGAAGCAGTTTATTCAACATGCAGACGCCGTGATTTCACTGACCGAAAACGGAAAAAAAGAAATTCTTTCGTGGCCAGAAACACCCGCTGATGTTGCCATTACAGTCATTCCCTGTTGCGCCAATCTGGACTTATTCAATCGAAACAAAATGCGGCCGGACCTTATGGATCTCAGGAGAAAAGAACTTCAATTTGCCCCCGACAGCTACATTCTTGGTTATGTAGGATCGATTGGCACCTGGTACATGCTTCCCGAAATGCTCGATTTCTTTGCCGTTCTGCTTCAAAGAAAGCCAAATGCAATCTTCCTTTTTGTGACTGCGGAAATTCCAGAAACGATTTACAAGGCTGCAGAGGTAAAGCATATTCCATCGAGTGCTATTCGCGTGACTTCGGTATTGCATCATGAAGTTCCTTCAATGATAGCACTGATGAATGCGTCCGTATTTTTTATCCGTCCCACGTATTCGAAAAAAGCCTCCTCTCCGACCAAACAAGGAGAAATTATGGCGATGGGAGTTCCTTTGATTTGCAACTCCAATGTAGGAGATACTGACGCGATTGTGGCGAATTACCATTCAGGCGTGGTCGTCTCGGAATTCAGTACTTCCGCGTATGAAAATGCCATTGCTTCGTTGGATGGTTTCGACGCGCTGGAAATTACAAAAGGTGCCAAAGAATTTTTCGCTTTAGAAGAAGGCGTGAAACGTTATTCATCCGTTTATAGTTCCATTCTTGAGTAAGAAAATCCTATTCATAGCGCCCTATCCACAAGGAAAAGCACCTTCGCAACGCTTTCGATTTGAACAGTACCTTCCGATCCTAAATGCCGCGGGTTACGAAACAGAACTCATCCCGTTTCTCAGCGAGAAAGACTGGGCACCACTTTACAAAAACGGTTCGGTGATTCGAAAAGGCTGGAGTATGATTCGAAGTTTTTGGAAACGCTTTTTCCTCCTCTTTCGTCTCAAACATTACGACTATATTTTTATTCATCGCGAAGCAGCAATGATTGGACCGCCCATTTTCGAATGGATGATCGCGAAAGCCTTCAAACGGAAATACATTTATGATTTCGATGATGCTATTTGGCTTCCAAATTACAGTCAATCGAACGCGCGTTTTCACCGTTTAAAAGCGTACGGAAAAGTGAAGAAAATCGCCAGATGGGCCGATCAAATTACCGTAGGTAATGGCTTTTTAAAGTCTTATGCGAGTGAATTCAACGACAACGTAACCATTATCCCTACGACACTTGATCTCGAAAAAGTCCATCAGGGAAAATCGAACCAAAACGAAACGCCGTTAATTATTGGTTGGACAGGTTCTCACACGACCATGGAATATTTGCCCATGCTCCTTCCAGTATTAACGAAGCTTCGGAAAGAATTCACGTTTAAATTTCGCGTGATATCCAACCATCCTCCAGCATTCGATTTTGAGGACCTGGAATACGTAGCATGGAATCGAACATCCGAAATTGACGATTTAAAAGCGATCCATATTGGGGTAATGCCTCTCGAAGATACTGAATGGGCGCAGGGGAAATGTGGTTTCAAGGGACTTCAATACATGTCTTTGCATATTCCTGCCGTAATGTCTGCTGTTGGCGTCAATCCCGAAATTATTCAGCACGGAAAAAATGGGCTTTTGTGCACCACTGAATCGGAATGGTATGACGCATTAAAATCACTACTTACCGATCAGGCGCTACGCGAGAAACTAGGAGCAGCGGGCTTCGAAACTGTAAAAGAACGCTATTCTGTATCGGCCAATCAACAAAACTATTTGAATCTCTTCCAATGAAAATTGTCTTCGCTACATCGAACCAAAACAAAGCAGCTGAAATCGCAAAATTGCTACCAGATACGATAGAAATCATCACTTTGAACGATTTAGAGATCACTGAAGAAATTCCCGAAACAGCCGACACGCTTGAAGGAAATGCTCATTTGAAAGCCAAATACGTCTTCGATCGCTTCGGAATTCCGTGTTTTGCAGATGACACGGGTCTGGAAATCTCAGCATTGAACAATCGCCCTGGTGTGCGTTCCGCGCGATACGCAGGAGCCCAGCGAAGTGATGCCGATAATATGGCGTTGGTCCTCGAAGAACTAAAAAATAGTGCGGATCGCAGTGCGCGCTTTCGAACCGTAATTGCACTGTACTTACCCAACGATATTCAAGAATTCGAAGGAATTGTCGAAGGCACAATTCTAACCGAAAAACAAGGCGAAAAAGGATTTGGATACGATCCCATTTTTGCCCCAGAGAATCAAAATATATCCTTCGCTCAAATGTCAATGGAGGAAAAAAATACCATCAGTCACAGAGGTCGCGCCATTCAGAAACTCATTGCGTATCTCTCAAAGATCTGATTTTCGGTAGATTCAAGTAACTTTAACCCAATGCGAAGAAAAGGGATTGTTTTCTTGATGGTGCTGGCGACTTGCGTGTCGCTTTTTATCTGGAAATACCACTCTGGTATCTGGAATGCCCTGCAACATCCCTTAGCATCCCTCGACAAAATCAAAGAAATGGCTGGACTGCGATGGCCTACCTGGACGCTTGTTTTGCGTGGTGTGGTTATTCTTCTTTTCTGTTTTCTGATTGAAATCCTCTTCGTTGGTTGGCGACAATCAGCATTGAAAAGGATTGTTCAATTTCGCGACAAATCTTCACAAACGGATACGGTATATTGGCTATTGGGACTCTTTAATCTCTACGGGGTCATCATTTTCATTATCTCCTTCGGTGCCTTTTATTTTACGCAAGTTTTCGTGAATACGCATTTTTCTTTCCATTTGGGGACATTCATTGGTAACGATACACTTTTTTATCTCTTCGTATTTGTGCTGATGGATTTCCACTTTTATGTTTGGCATTATTGCATGCATCATTTCCGCACACTTTGGATGGCGCATCGCTTTCATCATTCCGCGTCATCGTTCAATCTCATAACCTCAACACGTGTTCACTTTATTTCTCATGGCATACGATCTGTTACTTCGGCAATGGTCATCGCATTCGTAGGAACGCCGCCAGAAATGTACCCGATCTTGTACTTTATCAAAGAAATTTGGGCATTGTGGCTGCATTCAAATGTGCGCGTTCCCATAGGTTGGATTGGAGATTACATCATCGCAACGCCTCAATGGCATAAAGTGCACCATTCCATCGCGAAAGAACACCACGACACCAATTTCGGTTTCCTCTTCGTTTTTTGGGACCGTATTTTTGGAACATATCATGCCCCTGTAGCCGTAAAAGAACTTGGATTTGAAGGAAACCCCTACAATAAGAAAGGTGTTATTTATGATACCTTCCACGTGATTAAGTCATTTTACATCAGTTTGATTCGATAGCCATGTTATTTACCAGCTTTGAATTCTTATTTTTCCTGCTGATCGTATTCGTAACGTATTGGATCCTTCCTTCGCGCTATCGATGGATTTTACTTCTGCTCGGAAGTTACTATTTCTACTATACCTGTGAACCCGTCTACATTGTTTTGATCCTCATTTCCACAGGAATCGATTACTTCTTGTGCAACTTCCTAACTTCGAGCGAATCCGCCAAACGTCGTAAATGGGGCCTCACCGCCAGTATTGTTTCCAATTTAAGTTTGTTATTCTTTTTCAAATATTTCAACTTTTTTCAAGAAGCTGTTGCAGATATTTCCGGACTCTTTAATAGCACCTATGAACCTTATCAAACGTCCCTTGCACTCCCTATAGGAATTAGTTTTTACACGTTCCAAACAATGAGTTATTCGTTTGATGTTTACCGAAGAAAAATTCCCGTCGAACGTCATTTCGGAAAATTTGCGTTGTTTGTTTCCTTCTTTCCACAACTCGTTGCAGGTCCCATCGAACGTGCCAAAGACTTGTTACCACAGTTCAAAGGCGATCAAAAATGGACGCCTGATATGCTGTGTGAAGGAGCAACACTTTTCCTTTGGGGACTCTTCAAAAAAGTGGTCGTGGCAGACAATCTCAAAGTTCTGGTGGATGCCATATTCGACCATCCGCAATTGCAGAACGGAGGAATGGTTTTGTTTGCGATTTTTGCCTTTACAATTCAAATCTACGCCGATTTTTCTGGATATTCCGATATGGCCATCGGGGTTGCGCGCCTTTTTGGGATTCACTTAAACATCAATTTTCGAACGCCATATTTTGCCCAAAGTTTCACGGAGTTCTGGACGCGTTGGCATATTACCTTTTCAAATTGGCTCAAAGATTACTTTTTTCAACCTCTCGGCGGTATGAAGCGCCACACTCGTCGATCCAAAGTTTACGTGATCCTCTTCATCACTTTTGTCTTCGCTGGACTTTGGCACGGAGCTTCGTGGAATTTTTTACTTTGGGGTGCTTTCAGTGGAATTATGGTCGTTATTGAACGTGTCACGGGGTGGCGCAAACATGTCGCGAATCCGTACCTCGGCACCCTAAAAACTATTTTCAACTTTAGTCTTTTGGTGTTGACAGCAGTCCTCTTTCGCTCCCTCGATCTTACTCAAAGCGCGGAAATGTTTGGCTATTTGAGCACGATTAATGTGAATCAAATCTACATTGCATTCGCCGAACATCTCTTTACACCAGGTGTTTTTGGATTGCTCGTATTGTTCTTTGTCGATCTGTTGATTGCGAAGAAATCTATTTTACGTTTGCACCAATTGCCGCGTTTCGTCCAATACAGCTGGACCGTCATCATTTTAATGCTCATTTTCTTTCTTGGCGACAGTGCCTCGCAGGATTTTTTATATTTCCGATTTTGACGCTTAAGAAATTAACATATCGTTTTCTAATTATTCTGGTACTTGTCATTGCTGCCGATCGTGGATTTGGATGGTATCTGGACAGTTGCTACGAAGCGAATCATTGCGACTACGATAATGGACGTTTGAATGTATTTCTCGAAAAAGAACGCTGCGACACCCTTTTTATCGGTTCATCACGCGTGCTTCACACAATCAACCCCGAGTATCTTGGTCCAAATTCCAGCGTATTGGCATTTCAAAACCGCAATATTTGTCACAACGTAGCGCTGTTTGATTTAATTGCTCAAAAGAAAAAGCACCCCAAAAAAGTACTCATCTTCAATTTGGATTTGGACGATCTTTTCCATGAATCGGATCGCGAACTGCTAGAAAAAGTACTGCACCTCAAATATTACTATCCGCAAAACACATTTATTCGGGATCTAATCCACCGCCTGGGATTTCAGGAACGCATTAAATTTCTATCAAGCACGTATCGCCACAATGGTTTCGGATGGAAACTTCTGGCCTTTCCAGCAAATGGAAATTGCAGTGAAGTACCAAAAAATGGGTACGCACCACTCTATCCGACGCCAAACGATAGCCTTCGATTGAAAAAAAGTTTGGAAGAAGATTTTACGGGATTCGACTACACGTACAAGAGCAAACTCACCTATGAGATGATCGACCACTTAATCACGCGTTGCAAAAAAACAGGTACAGAATTGATTCTGATCAATACGCCGTATTACACGTACCCCGATGAATGGCAACAAATCTCCGCTCAATTCAAAAACCACTGCGAAAGAAAAGGCGTTCGTTTCGTGGACTTCAATAACCATCGATTGGCGCTACTTTCGGATGCCCAATTTTGGTACGACAACATGCACATGAACGATCAGGGAGCAACGGAGTTCACAAAACACTTAAAATCGGTTTTTTACTAGTCAATCTACTTGATATTTTGTTCCTAAGGCGGTACCTTTGCCACCACATTCATCCTAGGAATGCTTTGCATTTCAAAACAGAATTTAAACCCAAATTATGGCAAAAATTATCTACACAAAAACAGATGAGGCTCCGGCACTCGCAACGTATTCTTTTCTTCCTATTGTCCAGGCATTTACTGCAAGTTCAGGCATAGAAATTGAAACCAGAGATATTTCTTTGGCGGGTAGAATAATCGCTACTTTCGGGGATTTTTTGAAAGAAGAGCAACGCATTTCAGACGATTTGGCGGAATTAGGACAATTGGTAAAAAAACCGGAAGCAAACATTATCAAACTTCCGAATATCAGTGCTTCCATTCCCCAGTTAAAGGCGGTAATCATTGAATTGCAAAACAAAGGATACGCTGTTCCTAGCTATCCAGACGAACCAGCAACAGATGCCGAAAAAGAAATCAAATCTCGTTACGACAAAATTAAAGGAAGCGCCGTTAATCCAGTACTTCGTGAAGGAAACTCCGATCGTCGTGCACCGCGCTCTGTAAAAAACTTTGCCAAAAACAATCCGCATTCGATGGGGGCCTGGTCGAAAGACAGTAAGTCACACGTCGCAACAATGGATTCAGGGGACTTTTATTCCAATGAGAAATCCGTAACGATTGCCAACGAAGGGAGCGTTCGTGTGGAATTGGTGAATTCATTTGGAGAGACAACCGTTTTGAAACCTTCCATCCCGTTACTTGCAGGAGAAATTATTGATGGTACGGTCATGGAGAAAAAGGCACTTACGGCTTTTCTAGAAAAAGAGATTGCCGACGCAAAATCGAAAGGCGTGTTGTTTTCGTTGCACATGAAAGCAACAATGATGAAAGTTTCAGATCCAATCATTTTTGGACTTGCCGTGAAGGTTTTCTTCAAAAGCGTTTTCGAAAAGCACGGAGCAACTTTTGACGTTATTGGTGTTGACGTCCGAAACGGATTTGGTGATCTACTTTCAAAATTGGATCAATTAGATGCCGCAAAACGCGCTGAAATCGAAGCGGATATCGCTGCTTGTTTTTCCGCACAGCCTTCATTGGCAATGGTAGATTCAGACAAAGGAATTACCAACTTGCATGTTCCAAGTGACGTAATTATTGACGCTTCAATGCCTGCAATGATTCGCAATTCAGGAAAAATGTGGGACAAAGACGGAAAAGCCCAAGATACAAAAGCAGTGATTCCAGATAGCAGTTATGCGGGTATTTATGACGCAACTATTAACTTCTGCCGTGAGAATGGTGCCTTTGATCCACGTACGATGGGAACTGTTCCTAACGTGGGATTGATGGCACAAAAAGCGGAAGAATATGGCTCACACGATAAAACTTTCGAAATCCCTGAAAATGGGGTGGTTCGAGTAATCGACAACAACGGAACGACCTTGATGGAACACAACGTTGAGGCAGGCGATATTTGGAGAATGTGCCAAGTGAAAGATGCACCTATTCAAGACTGGGTAAAACTTGCAGTTACCCGTGCGCGTGCATCACAGACTCCAGCAGTTTTCTGGCTAGATGAAAATCGTGCCCACGATGCACAGTTAATCAAAAAAGTGAACACCTATTTAGCAGATCACGATACCAACGGATTGGATTTGCGTATTCTCGCACCATACGAAGCAACACAATTCACCTTGAAACGTTTGAAAAATGGAGAAGATACGATCTCTGTTTCAGGAAACGTACTCCGCGATTATTTAACGGATCTCTTCCCTATTCTTGAACTAGGCACAAGTGCGAAAATGCTTTCGATTGTTCCTTTGATGCAAGGTGGTGGATTGTTCGAAACAGGTGCTGGTGGATCGGCTCCGAAACACGTGCAACAGTTCAACGAAGAAGGACACTTACGTTGGGATTCCCTTGGAGAATTTTTGGCGCTTGCCGTTTCTCTTGAGCACATGGCTACCGCAACTGGAAATTCCAAAGCAGCGATCTTTGGAACCACATTGGACACGGCTACTGGTAAATTCCTCGAAAACAAAAAATCACCTTCTCGTAAAGTAGGGGAATTGGACAACCGTGGAAGTCACTTCTACCTTGGAATGTACTGGGCTGAGGCTTTGGCGACACAAACCGACGACCTTGAATTGCAATCAGCTTTTACAGGAATTGCAGACGCATTGATCTCGAATGAAGCGACTATCTTATCCGAACTTAATGGTTCGCAAGGACACCCAATCGATTTGAACGGTTATTATTTCCCAGACGCTGAGAAAGTATCGAAAGCCATGCGACCAAGCAACACCTTAAACACAATTCTTGCTTCAATTGCATAATTAATACCATACTTCTTAAAAGGTTTCTGCGTTATCGTATGAAACCTTTTTTAGTTTTACGTAAATTTATTTCGATGCGCATTCTCCTATTTTTACTACTTCCAACGAGTCTCTTTGCTCAAGATTTCCCTGAAAGCTGGGAAGGCACGTATGAAGGAAATATGATCCTCGGTTTTGCGAACCGTCCTAACGATACCGTTCCTGTTGTTTTTGAAATGCTCCCTGTGATTGCGGATTCCGTTTGGACCTACAAAACGACCTTTAACAGTGAGCGCTACGGCGTAATCGTCAAGGATTACCAAATCATTCGTAAAACCAAAGAAAACGACCAGGACTTCCTTCTCGACGAGCAAAATGGGATTCAGATGGACATGATTTTCATGAACGGAGCACTGTACGGGATGTATGAAGTGATGGGGCAAATGTTCATCGTCACAGGCCGAATGACAGGCGAACAATTGTTTATCGAATTATTCGCCGCACCTATGAATAATCCGTTAATTACAGGAACAGAAGACGATCCTGAAACGGAAGAAATGGACGCCATCGAGGCCAAAAGTTACCAGCCATTTTTGCATCAAACTGTACTTTTAACCAGAAAGCAATGAAACCCATTTTAGCGACGTTCCTCATTAGTCTGTTGGTATCTTGTGGTTCCATCAAACCCAATGCACCCGAAATTGTAGTGCGAGAAACCCTGGAGATTCCCGAACAACCAATGTCCGTGATTCGGGTTCCGATCAAAATTGATCTCGCACCGTATTTCGAGACAACCAATAAAGAGATTCCCAAGGAATTTACTGGAGGAGATCATCCCTGCGACGGCGTGAGTTACGATTATTACTTCAAAAGAAAGCCCATTGTATTTTCAGGAGTCGGTAAAGCGCTAAAATTTGAGTTCGATGGTGCATACTCCATGCGTCTTCAATATTG
>JBNKGN010000051.1:0-14210 GCA_050289845.1 Crocinitomicaceae bacterium
CCAATCGACCCGTTCACCTTTTACAAAAAAATTGATTTCTGTACTTCCTCCTCCAACGTCAATTAGCATATAGCTTTCTTCGTCTGAGATTCGCCCCGTATTCAAAATTCCTTCATACAAAATATTGGCTTCTTCTTCCCCGGGAATAATTTCAATTTCGACGCCGGTTTGTTCTTTTATCTCCTGAATGATTTGCAGACCATTGGAAGAATCCCGCATTGCTGAAGTAGCCGTAGCGCGATAGTTTTTCACTTCAAATACCTCGCACAAATAATTAAACGAATGCGCCATCTGAATCATTTGAACGCGTTTCTTATCGCTAATTTCACCAAAAACAAACGCATCCTCCCCCAATCGGACAGGCAAACGTACCAAGC
The DNA here is from genome assembly GCA_050289845.1 of Crocinitomicaceae bacterium. Lineage (GTDB taxonomy): Bacteria > Bacteroidota > Bacteroidia > Flavobacteriales_D > Crocinitomicaceae > UBA4466. The sequence goes on from JBNKGN010000051.1 coordinate 378, forward strand.
TTAATTTTTTAAATCCAGTTCCTCCAGAATGTTCGTACACTTCTTCGAAGAGCATACGGATAGCGTTGGAACCTATATCAATTGCGGCATATCTTTGCATAGTACAAGTATACTAGAATTACCGCCGCGATATAAAGGCGCCAATTCGAATCTTTCAACAAATGATCAACAGTTTCCATAAAAAAAGCAGGAGATTACGATTTCTCCTGCTTTCCTATCCCGGTGCTTTAACTAGATTAACTGAAACTTCTGAGATTTACGGGATACCTAAGATCCTTATTACCAACCTCCTCCAAGGGATTTGTACGTTCCAATGAGTGCATGCATCTGCTCCATCTTCGTTTCGATCAAATCAAACTTCGCGTCGAGCGCATCACGCTGCGTAAGCAACACCTCCATATAGTCCGCGCGCGCAGAAGCAAACAAACTTGTTGCAATCGTCACCGACTCTGTCAACGCATCTACTTCCTTTTGTTTGTAATCGACGCTTAATTTCAGGTTTTTCATTTCGGAAACGTTATTGTAGACTTCCAAGTACGCTTTCAAAATTGTTTGTTCGTACTCATAAATCGATTGGATCTGTTTGGCGTTTGCCGTGAAATAATTCGCTTTAATCGCTTTTCGGTTGATCAACGGCGCCACCATATCTCCTGCTAAATTGTAGAGTAAGGATTGTGGCGTAGTGATTAAATAAGCGGGATTGAATGCTTGAAAACCAACTCCAGCAGTAATTCGAAAAGAGGGATAAAATTCTGCCTTTGCTGCCTTTACATCCAGTTTTGCTGCTGCAAGATTCAATTCCGCTGCACGGATATCAGGTCGGTTTTCCAGTAATTGTGAAGGCACCCCCGAATAAATCGTATCGGGAATTAAATTCACGAAATTGCTCGCATCTCTGGTAATCTTTGTTGGATAACGCCCCAACAAGAAGTTCAATCGGTTTTCCGTAACGAGAATCGCTTGTTCAATATAGTATTGACGGCTTTGATTCTTCAATACTTCCGCTTCAAACTTTTTCACGGCAAGTTCGGTTACTTTCGCTGATTGTTTCTGCATTTTTACGATCTCTAGCGCATTTTTCTGAATTTCAATATTCTGCTTCAACAACATCAGTTTGTTGTCGAGTGCCATCAATTCGTAATACGCTTCCGTTACTTCCGCAACCAATTGCGTAACCATGAAATTCTTCCCTTCAATCGAAGCGAGATAGCGATTGGCTGCTGCATCACGAGCGTTGCGCAGTTTACGCCAAACGTCTAATTCCCAGGAAGCATTCGCGGCAATCAGGAAATCGGGAAGCGGCTCAGGAAATTCCTTTCCGTCCATTATTTCGGTGTTCGCGTCATTCGCTCCCTGACTGGTATAGCGTCCTACTTTTTCCACGCCAGAACCAAGTTGTGCATCCACGGTTGGCAAATATTCGCCTTTGCGCGTTAACACTTCCGCTTGCATGATTTCTATTTCCTGAAGCGTTATGTTCAATTCCTGGTTGTTCTGCAGCGCCGTATCAATTAACGCGACCAAATTGGGATCTGTAAAAAACGTCCTCCAGTCAATATTGGCACTGTTCGTCGAATCAGCGACTGTATTAAAACGAGCTGGTACGGTAGCCGAAACCTCTTTCTGTACGAGTTCAGGAATTTTGCACCCCGTCAATAACAGGAGTCCAAAAGCAATTCCTAAAATCTTAATTTTTGTGATATTCTGCATTTTCAATAAATTCTTCTGTTAATGGTCTTTCTTCTTCTTGCTTAATCAGTGCTCTACCGGAGGCAATACTTCCGAAAATATAATAGAGTCCAGGAACGATAATCACTCCGAAAACGGTTCCGAACAACATTCCTCCCAAAGCACATGCACCGATGGTATGATTGGCGATCGCTCCAGGACCTGTTGCTACTACCAAAGGAATCAATCCTGCGATAAAAGCGAAGGAAGTCATCAGAATCGGTCGGAATCGCACTTTCGCTCCTTCGATTGCCGATTGTAAAATCGTGGCCCCTTGCTCGTGTTTTTGTGCGGCAAACTCAACAATAAGCACGGCATTTTTCCCGAGCAATCCAACCAACATCACAAGTCCTACCTGAGCATAAATATCATTCGATAAGCCCAATGTTGACAGTAGAAGAAACGAGCCAAAAACACCTGCCGGCAAAGAGAAAATAACCGCCAATGGAATGATGAAACTTTCGTATTGTGCTGCGAGTACCAGATACACGAATCCAAGTACGATAATGAAAATATAGATCGCTTCATTTCCACGTTCTACCTCATCTTTTGAAAGTCCAACCCAATCGATGTCGTAACCTCTTGGTAAAACCTCTTTCGCTACTTCCTGAATGGCCGCAATCGCCTCTCCACTACTGTATCCTGCTGCCGGAGCACCGTTAATCGCCGAAGATGTATACATGTTAAAACGTGTGATCTCGTTCAACCCTTGTTTTTTCTTCACTTTCATAAAAGAAGAATAGGGCACCATTTCATCGTGATCATTTTTAACGTATAGGTGCAATAAATCATCTGGGATTCTACGGTATTCAGGACCTGCTTGCACGTAGACCTTGAAAAAGGTTCCAAAACGGACAAAGCCCAATTCATACGTACTACCAATTAAAATCGACAGGTTGTCCATCGCTTTCCCAATAGACACGCCTTTCTGCATCGCTGCGGCATTGTCAATTTCCAGTTCATATTGTGGATAGTTGGCCGCGAAGAAAGTGAACAATCCTGCCAATTCTTTGCGTTTATGCAGCGCTGCCATAAACTCATCGTTGACCTCACCAAAAGCCTTGTAATCGCCGGTATTGGTTTTATCCAAAAGGCGCAATGCAAATCCCCCTGCAGCTCCGTAACCAGGAACGGCTGGCGGCTCGAAAAATTCAATGGTTGCCCCAGGAATGTCTTTGGCACGTTCTTCCAATTCTTCAATCACCTCAGTGACCGTTTTTCCGCGCTCCGACCAATCTTTCAGGTTGATCAAACATGTCCCTGCGTTGGAACCACGCCCTTCAGTCAACACTTCGTATCCAGCCAAAGCTGACACAGATTTGATCTCAGGAATTTCTTCGGCGATTCCCTGAAGTTCTCTTGCTACTTGATTGGTTCGTTCGAGGGTAGAACCTGGAGGCGTTTGAATTATGGCATAAATCATTCCCTGATCTTCATTGGGAATAAACCCTGAAGGCAATGTCTTGGACACGCCAAAAATTCCAAAAGCAAAAATCAACAAGATCCCAAAGGTGACCATTCGACGGTTCACTATCACGGAAAGTAATTTTGTATATCTACCCGTTAGTTTTTCAAATCCGCGATTGAAGAAATCAATAAATCGGTTAATCGGGGTTCGTTTTCGCGGTTTTCCGTGATTGTTCTTTAATATCATCGCACACAAAACAGGTGTCAGTGTCAACGCCACGAGACCAGAAATCACAATTGCGGTGGCCATTGTAATAGCAAATTGTCGGTAGAAGATTCCCACGGGTCCAGACAAAAATGCCACGGGAACAAACACTGCTGTCATTAGTAAGGTAATTGCGATGATTGCACCACTAATTTCACCAAGGACTTTTTTTACGGCGTTGTACGGAGACAAATGTGCTTCTTCCATTTTCGCGTGAACGGCCTCAACGACGACGATTGCATCATCGACCACAATTCCAATTGCCAAAACAAGTGCGAATAGAGTAATTAGATTAATACTTAATCCAAACAACTGCATGAAAGCGAACGTTCCAATCAGTGAAATCGGTACTGCCAGGGTTGGGATTAGCGTCGACCGAAAATCCCCAAGGAACAAAAAGACTACTAATGCCACCAGCAAAAAGGCTTCGACAAGTGTGTGAATAACCTTTTCAATAGATGCGTCCAAAAAGTTCGACACGTCGTAACTGATTTCATAGTCCATCCCAGGAGGGAACGACGTCTTTTTAATTTCCGCCAATTTTTCTTTTACCTCTGCGATAACCTCGCTGGCGTTACTTCCGTAGGTTTGTTTGAGCGTAATTGCTGCTGAAGGATGTCCGTTTAGATTCGAATAAATATCGTAGAATTCACTACCAAACTCTACCTCGGCGACATCCTTGAGGTATAACATTTCCCCGTCTGGATTTGCACGTACAATGACATTCTCATATTGCTCTTTCTCATTGAACCGACCTTTATAGGTTAACACGTACTCCAAAGATTGGGAACGTTTTCCTGAACTGCGACCAATACGTCCAGGCGAACCAATGACGCTTTGTTCTTCTAGGGCTTTCATAACATCTTCCGCAGCGACATTATAAGCACGCATTCGATCAGGTTTCAACCAAACCCGCATCGCATATTGACGCGTTCCTAAAATCTTAGCACTCCCGACACCATGCAAGCGTTTCACTTCTGGAAGAATATTGACGTTGGCATAATTGTACAAGAATTTCTCATCCGCATTGCGGTCTTTACTATACAAGTTGACATACATCAGCATGTTTGGTTGTGCTCGATTGACGATAATTCCCTCACGCTGAACAAGCGGAGGCAGACGGTTCATTACCTGTTCAATTCGGTTCTTAACATTTACCACAGCCTGATTAGGATCGACATCAAGATCAAAAACAATTTGAATGGTGGCTTCACCGGCACTTGTGGCATCTGAAGTCATGTATTTCATTCCAGGTGTTCCATTGATGGATTTCTCCATTGGGATCAGAACGGTATTGACAAGTACATCAGCACTTGCCCCAGGATAAGCGATACTCACAACAACCCTTGGTGGCGCGACTGAGGGAAATTGTGACGTTGGCAATGTGTTTAGCGCCAAAAAACCCATAAAAATGATCACGAGTGAAATCACGATCGATAGTACAGGACGACGTATAAATCTAGTAAACATATCTTTTTCTTTTATTTCGTTGAATTACTCTGCGTACATCTTCAAATTCGCAAGGATTTCCTTTGGATCTTTGTACGTGTATTCGATTTTCTGCTTGTCTCGTACTTTTCGAATTCCTTCAACCAGAATACGGTCATTTTCGGAAAGCCCTTCCACTACAGCGTAGAGATCTTCCATTTCTGATCCAATAGTAATCTGCTGCATTTTTACGCGATTATTCTTATCGACAACGAACACATACTTCTTATCCAGGATCTCAAAAGTTGCTTGCTGTGGCACTAACAAAGCACCTTTAAGAGGTATGGTCATTTCAATATTTCCGGTCTCCCCATGACGCAGCAAACCATCCGGATTTGGGAAGGTGGCACGAAAAGCAATGTTCCCTGTTTCATTGTTGAATTCGGCTTCAATCGTTTCTACTAATCCAGGGTAAGGAAAGGACTGATTGTTAGCCATAATTAAGTTCACATGGGTGGTGCTGTCATTCTTCTTATTCATTTTGTAATCGAGATACGCCGATTCGGGGACATTAAAATAGACCCACATTTTACTGTTATCCGACAAACTCGTTAGCAATTCTCCTTCATCCAGTAAACTTCCAAGGCGGACGTTAAATTTGTCCATGATTCCATCGAAAGGGGCTTTGATTTGCGTAAACCCGAGATGTACTTGTGCCAGCGATAACTCCGCTTTCGCTTTGTCGAGTTTTGCTTTTGCCAACGCCAATTCATTGAAAGAAACAATGTTACTATCTGCCAATGCTTTCGTATTTAAGTATTCGATTTTTGCAAATTCTACTTCTGCCTGAGCCTTTTGCGTTTCGGCGTTGTAAAGCAGTGGCATAATTTGAAACATCAATTGCCCTTTTTTAACAAATTGTCCTTCATCGACATAAATTTTCTCGAGGTATCCCTTTTCGAGTGCTCTCAATTCGATATGATTCATCGATTTGATCTGACAGACATACTCTCGTTTGTTCAGCGTATCCATTTTAACAACGCTTGTCACTAGAAACTTGACGTTCTTTTCTTTCTTCTCTTCTTTCGAAGCACAGCTTGTTACTCCAACCAAGGCCATTAGCCCTGCAAGCACCATTACTCTTTTCATAAAAATTGTTTTGTTTATGGATTTTTTTCCACGGGAATTCAAAGATGAACGGGGAATGTTCGTCTTTCTTTACATTATTTGAAACATTGAATTGCCACCGAGCGCAACCTGTGGGCACTCAGAAAAACGATGAAGGGTTCATCGTACTTTAAAAAAAAGGGATCAAATTCTAAAAACGCTAATCAATAGGTAGCGCTTGTCCAGTAGGCGGACAACCAGAAAGTTTTCTGAGGGGCGTTCATTTTTGCTATTGAAATAACAAATACTGTTCGAATGAACGAATAATGTTTCAGATTCAAGAGGCCCATATTTTTGGAACTTAATCCAGGACTCTTCTTCTTCATCATCATCTTCGGCAACAACATGCTCGAACGGTTCTTGCTCGGTTCCTTTGTCATCTTCAAAAAAATGTTGATGCTCTATGGATTCGCTAAAAACGTTCGTTAAAGTGGCTTTTTCCTCGAAAGCTTGTGTGAGAAAATTATTATGAGAACCGTCCGCAGATACCGCGTTCGTCTCTGCAGCGAAAAGCCCGAAGCTACCTAAGATAAGGTATACTTGTACAATCAGCAGTTGAAACACTCGTTTTTTCATAATAATCTCAAGGACAAATTTAGGCAGGTATTTCACTCGTTGTCCCCAAAAAGGCTTTTATTTTGTTATCGAAATGTTAAAAGGCAGATGAACCCTCCATTTTCTCTTTAAACATCAAATAGGTTTCCTCTTGAGATCGAACACGCTTTCCTTTTCTTTGCTTGTAGCTGTTGTTCTGATTCGCACAAATTATACGTGCTTTTTGGTTGTCTGCCAATTGAAAATCGATCGTTGCACGAATTTCTTTGCGCAATTCTGCATTAAAAATCGGAACGGCCACCTCTACCCTTCTGTCCAGATTTCTTCCCATCCAATCGGCGGAACTTAGGTACATGATTTCGTCTCCTGCATTGCCGAATATGAGTACCCGCGCGTGCTCCAAATAGCGGTCTAAAATACTAATTACCTCGATGTTTTCACTTTTCTTTTGGACTCCTGGCACCAAGGAACAAATACCACGAATGATCAATTGAATTTTCACCCCTGCCTGACTGGCTTTGTACAAGCGATCAATCAAATCTTCGTCCACAAGATTGTTCAGTTTGAGAATAATATAGGCTTCTTTTTTCGCTTTGACATTTTTAATTTCACCGTCAATCAAATCGTTTAATTTGCGGCGTACATTGAATGGTGAAACGATCAAATTGCGATAGATGCCACGTTTGTAATTGCTTTTAAAAAATTCGAATACTTTGTATACTTCGCGTGAAATTTTTGGATTGGCTGTCCACAGCGAAAAATCGGTGTAAAATCGCGCTGTCCCTTCGTGGAAATTTCCTGTTCCTACGTGGGCTATTTGAGAAATCACACTACGATGCTTTCGGGTAATTACGATGAGTTTACAGTGAACTTTGAGTCCTTCCACACCAAAAATCACCCGCACCCCGTTCTCTTGCAATCTTCGCGAAAGTAACATATTGTGTTCTTCATCAAAACGAGCACGCAATTCCATTACAGCGGTGACGTTTTTTCCATTTTTCGAGGCATTAATGAGAGCATTTACGATATTGGAATTTTTAGCGATCCGGTACATGTTAATTTTAATCTCGGTCACTTTCGGGTCGATCGCTGCTTCACGCAAGATATCAATCGTGTGGCTAAAAGATTGAAAGGGGTAGTTGAGAAGGATATCCTTCTTCTCGATCACATCCAACAAACTCCTTTTGTTACGCAATTCTGGATGGCGTGAGGGAGTCCACTTCTTGTAAACGTGTTTTTTCATTCCGAAATCCGGGAAGGTCATAAAATCACGCAAATTGTGGTAGCGCCCGCTGGGAATAATGTTCCCCGAGAGCTTCAAGGTTTTCGTAAGAAATTCCAACATATCTGTCGGAATGTCTTTATCATGCACGAACCGAACGGGCTGCGCTACTTTTCGTTTGTTGATACTTCTCGACAATTTTTCCATCATCGATTCATCAATATCCTCGTCGATATCCAATTCAGCGTCACGCGTCATACGAACAGCGCAAGCTTGAATCGATGTATAGGAGAAAATTTTGAAAATTTGCTCCAATCCCAGGCGAATGACATCATCCAAGAACATAACGTACTTGGACGTTCCAGTCTGAGGCAAGACCACAAAACGGGGTAAAATGGCAGAAGGCACTTCAATGAGTGCATATTTCACGTGTGGTTCCGCTTTTAGCTCCATTTTAATCGCCAAATAAGACGATTTGTCTGTTAAATCGGGAACAGAGCGACGTGTCAACATCAAAGGTACCAAAGCTGGGCGTACCGTTTCCTTAAAGTAGGTCAACGCAAATTCCTTTTGTGCTTCGGTGAGCATTTTCTCGTTCACTAAGTGGATATCGGCTTTTTGAAGTTCTCCCACCAAATCTTTGTAGGTTTCCAAAAACTTTCCTTCTTGACGAATCACCGTTTTACTAATGAGGTCCAATAATTCTTCCGGATCGTCGTACAATTGTTGACGGGCTTTCTTGCCTAATTGGAGCATTCTTCGAACCGAAGCCACACGAACGCGGAAAAATTCATCTCGATTGTTCGAAAAAATTCCCAAAAAGCGTACTCTTTCGATAAGTGGATTTTTTGGATCCATGGCCTCCTGGAGTACGCGTTCGTTGAACGAAAGCCAACTAAGTTCTCTATTTTCAAGTAATTGTGTTCCCATTATTCCGCAAAGAAACTGCTCATTTTAAGTTGTTGTGTTACCGTGACTTTAAGTTATTGTGAAAATAAGGAAACTCCCGATTCTGCATCCTCATTTTAAGCTTTTTTAAAAGGAAAGCCTGGGGAGTTGTTCGAGATACTCGATTTGTCCCGTTTCACGATCAATTTTCCCATAAATATGTTGCAGGCCGTTCGTCATCATAAGATAATCCACCTGAAGCACAAAGTTATAACTGGCGATTTGTCGAAATACGGCTTCAGTAAGTGGAATTTCCGGTGCTTTGCATTCGACAATCATCACGGGTTTTTGATCCTTCCCGTACACAACAATGTCTGCTCTTTTGTTTCTGCCGTTGTATTTCAAAGCCACCTCAACGCCCAATAATCCCTGCGGGTAACTCTGGAGAATCAAGAAATTCAAGACATGTTGGCGCACCCATTCTTCGGGTGTACAAACGAGTTTTTTCTTGCGAACAAGACATTTGACCCATAAATCCGATTTCGACTGGGAAAGTTCCAATTGCGCTTTAGGCAGATTCAAAGGGGTAATTATCTTCGATTCACTCATTTCATGTCAAAGCTACGGATTTTCAAAACTTCTTGTAGATATTCGAAAGAACACATTTTCAATTCGTAATTTTAAATTCTAATTAAAAAGAATGGAGAACGATTCGATAATTGATGCTACCGAAGTCCCTATTGATAGCTATCAAGCGACAATTTCCTGGTGGGAACGCAAGCGCATTTGGTACAATGCTGTAGGATTGGTCGCGATCATCCTTGCTGCTGCTTACACTTCCTTTACTGGTGAGATTTCCAGCGAATCTGAAATTGGTCCTTTGCTCTTTTGGGGAATATTGCTTTGCAATTTTTGTTTTACGCTCGGTTGGGCAGGAGAACTCTTGCTGCGTTACTGGCTCAATTTACATCCCTTCCCGATTTACTTTCGATGGATTTTGTTCATTGCGGGTAGTTTATTCACAGCTTTTGTTACGTTTGTAGTATGGGTAATTGCTCTAGGTTTTTTCATGTTCGATTAAGCGTACTATTGTTGCTTTTGTTGGTTGGGAATGTTTCCTTCGCACAGGATTCAACAACTGTTCTGCTTAAAAACGAAATCGGTTTTTCATTAAACAATTACCTGCCCCGTCTGGAACATGAAAATCGTCCATATCTATTTGCACTGGAATACCGCAGACGTATAAAGAGCAATGAAAAATTTGATCAATTCCTAACGGTTCGCACTTCGGGTAATTACAACCGATTGGCCATAATAAAGCCCTATACTTCAAAACTTTTCCTGGCGGGAGAACTTTGTTATTTTGCCCGCAAGTCGCAATCCGATAGTAAATGGTATTTTACGTGGGGAGTAACAGCTGGAATGTTCAATATTAAAGAAACCATTACACCCAAATGGAAAAGCCCGTTGTTATTTGTAGATGAACCGTCTTTTTCCCGGAGTTACTTCAAATTGGCAATTTCCCCTGGTTTTGGTGTTGCATATGCTATCACGGAAACGTTATCTGCTCAAGCCTTCTTTAGTGTCGGATTCGGTACACGCTATTTTGGCGAAACGACACATTTGAAAATAAACGCCTCACGCGGATTCAGTGCACAGTTCCCTTCTTTGGGATTGTACCAACGTTTTTGACAAGTTCGACTGTTAGAAATTCGGCGTAGTCCTGTATGAGTCCCTTATCAGAGATTTATCAAAATCAATCGTGTAATTGAATACTTTACCGTTTTTCGCTGTGTATTTCACGTAATCGTAATTGCCTTGATGTGTGATCAAATAGCTTCCTGCCTTCACTCCGTGAATAATTTCATCGTACAGGATTTTAATCGTCGCCCCTTGACTTTGGTCCTTGTTCGTTGCTACTTGGATGTGACGTTCCTGTCCCTCATATTTAACGAAAAGTGCTTCTCCTGATTCGGAAAACGCCACCTGTAGATTCTTTGCCTTCCCTTTGTCTTCTTTAAATTCGATATAATACGCAGGCATTGCTGCTCGAACTTCAGGATCAATCACACGAAGCAAGTGAAAATCTCCCATAGGCAAGGATTCTTCGTCGAATCGTTGGTAAATTTTCAAAACACCACTTACCACCTTCCCGTACACCATTCGACCGCCGCCTGCCCACCAGGTAGAAAAGGCAAACGCCACATCTGAAGGGATTCCATTCGATTTGAAATTGGTAATCTCTATAAAATTGCTTGCTTTGAAAAGATCGAACTCGATAAAGTCAAAGGGATCTTGCAAATAAATCATTCTTGAATCACCTTCGGTGGCACCCATGTCGTTCAGGTTAAACTTGCTTTTCGACGTATAAGAGCGCGGCGTTAATACATCTTCGTAGGAATCCATGTACTTTTTTCGATCGTCTGCAAACGTTACTTCCATGAAATCTTTTTGGATCCAGTCACGCGTTCTCACAGGTACTGTATCCGCTCTGGAAAAAGTCGTTTTGTTTCGGAAATTACTTGTTTCTTCTGTCCGTAAGACTTGTAAATTGCCACTTTTCAAGTCGACGGTGTTGTCAACAGATTTGCGATGAACTGCGATCAATTTTCCCGCTTCGAAATAATAGTAAATTGTTTCTGAAGTGTACTCGGAACATTGACTTTCACACATGTAAATGCGCTTTTCCCCAATTTCTTGAAGCGAATATTTGTACGTACAATCGCCTTCGGCTTTTTTTCTTTTACCGATTAAGACCAATTCTTTTTCATTCAACTCAAAGGGAAAAAGTGTGGGTTCTTTGCCCCCTGAAATTTCTGATTCTTTTTCAGACGTATTGGTTGATGCATCTTTAGAAGCACCACCACAAGAGCTCAATACCGCCACGATAGCGAGAACTCCAAACCATTTATTTATCATCAAGCGGATTGTATTATTTCATTCCCATCAAGAGCAACTCGATGTCTTTGTACGGTAAATCAAACACTTTTCCCAGCACTTCACTCGTGAGAATTCCTTTGTAAATATACACCCCATTTCTCAGACCGGGATCTTTAACGATCATATCTTTCGGTCCACCACACGTCCCCATTTCCAATAAAACAGGCGAAAAAATGTTGGACAATGCAAAAGATGCTGTACGGGAAACACTCGAAGGAATGTTTGGTACACAATAATGAATGATTCCGTGAGACACAAAAGTAGGCTTCTCATGCGTGGTGATGCGCGACGTTTCAAAACAACCGCCCTGATCAATACTAACATCCACGATAACAGAACCGGGTTTCATTGCTGCGACCATTTCTTCTGTGACTACGCAAGGCGTTCTCCCCAAAGGAGCTCTCAACGCACCAATAGCTACATCGGCGCGCATCAGTGATTTTGCCAAAACTTTTGGTTGAATTACCGAGGTAAAGACACGGGCTCCGAGATCATTTTGCAAGCGTCGCAAGCGAGAAATTGAATTGTCGAATACTTTCACAGAGGCTCCCAAACCAAGCGCTGCTCTCGTAGCACTTTCACCTGCAGATCCCGCACCGATAATCACAACTTCCGCAGGCTGCACACCGGGAATACCTCCCAACATCATTCCTTTTCCATTATTGAAAGTAGAAAGGAGATTTCCCGCTACAAGGATCGAGGTGGTACCTGCAATTTCCCCCATGGTTCGCACTACAGGAAAGACACCACTTTCATCGCGGATATAATCCCAGGCAATTGCCGTTACTTTTTTCTGAACGAGTGTTTGCAATATTTTCTTCGGCTGAATGGAGATTTGCAGGGCAGAAATCAAGGTTTGATTCCCTTTAATCATTTCCGCTTCCTTTTCAGACGGTGGTGCGACTTTAAATATCAAGTCACATTGAAAAATTTCTTCAGTATTGTGTACAATTTCCGCACCTGCTTCGCTATAATCGTTGTCCGAAAAATTGGCTCCTTCACCACTTTTAGATTCCACTTTTACGCGATGTCCGTTGGCAACCAACAAAGAAACCGTTTCTGGAACCAATGCTACGCGACACTCTTGAAAAGAGGTTTCCTTGGGAATCCCAATAAACAAACTTCCCTTTTTACGGGCAATTTCCAGTGTTTCTTCCTTTGGCAACAAACTCCCTTGTTGCATTAATTGCTTGAGTAATCCTGGATCTGTGATCATGCTTTTACAGTTAGAGTACGGCTATTATCCTCGTTGATACGAATATACGACCAAATCGTGTTATCTGGAAGGAGTGATGCTATTTTTTCAGGCCATTCGATCAAACAAATACCATCGGAATAGAGCATTTCTTCGATTCCAATATCGAGGGCTTCTTCTTCATTTTCCAAACGGTAAACGTCGAAGTGATATATTTTTCCAAACATTTGACTTTCGTACACATTGACCAATGAATATGTAGGCGACCCTTCTGCATTTTCAACGCCCATTGCACTTAACAATCCGAGAATGAAAGTCGTTTTTCCTGCTCCCATTTCCGCGTCAAAAGCAAAGACTTTACGATGTCCAAAATCTTCTAAAAAGCGCACCGCCGTTGCTGGAATATCGGCCGTAGATTCGATGTGATATGAAATGTCTTGATGCATCCCGTTTATTTACTAAAATAGACCGAAAAGGTTACGATTTACAAGCACAAATTTAGTGCTTAAAATACGAAGCATTGCTTTACTAGCTATACCTTTTAATCGTCAGGACGGCGAATTGTGCACAGGTCATTGATTCTCATTGTATTTTTTGAAAAGAATCTCCTTCCCTTTTTTCCCATCAGCCAAAAATGGTTGTGGTTCTCTATCTTTCCTTCATGGGTAAACTCTGTAGCACACCTTTTATCACTTGAAATTTAGGTTTTAGCGATCACAAATTGGGCAATTTCGATCGCCTTTTGCTTGTTAACGGCATTGTCAGCGTCTACTTTCACATGAACATGTAGCATAATTCCACCGTGAAGAAAAGTCAACTGAGCCATCTTATCTCCCCACATGGCCTGGTCTCCCACGTTTTCGACAACAACGCCATCTTTGTAGACTTGTGTAGAACGATCGAACATGGAAGGTGTTGCATCTTTCACAAGGACAAGCATTACCTCACTTTCCATCTCAACAGAAACTTCATTTCCACCAACAACCATAACCGACTTAACTTTGTCGTCCCAAACAAACTTACATGTTGGATAGGTTA
>JBNKGN010000052.1:0-13943 GCA_050289845.1 Crocinitomicaceae bacterium
CGAATTTCCAATTATGTTTGCAATGATCCCTTATACCATTCGCTCATAGGTCAGATTCACCTGGAGAAGAATGGTGATTTTGTGTTAATACCGCTAGTCGGGGATCAGAAAATAGTTTTTGGTTCCGCTCTTACTGATGAAGAAGTCAAACAGAAGTTTAAGAAACTGAAAGTATTTTACAATGAAGCAATTCCGTATGAAGGCTGGGATGTCTATTCGGAAATTAGCTTGAAGTTTAAGGATCAAATAGTGTGCAAGAAAAAGAAAACCGATGGGTAAAGTAATTGTAGGACTCGATATAGGAACAACGAAGATTGCGTGTTTCGTAGGCCGTAAAAATGAGCACGGTAAAATTGAGATTTTATCGATGGGTAAAACCGAATCACTTGGTGTGATGCGCGGTATGGTATCCAATATTGATAAAACCATCCAGTCGATTACAGGTGCTGTCGAAGAAGCGGAGTCACGCATCGAAGGACAATTGAAAATCAACACGGTGAATGTTGGGATTGCTGGTCAACACATCAAAAGCATTCAACACCGGGGAATTTATACGCGAACCAATCTCGAAAGTGAGATTTCGCAAAACGACATCAATAAATTGGTGGACGACATGTACAAATTGGCAATGCCTCCTGGTGAAGAAATTATCACCGTGTTGCCGCAAGAGTATATTGTCGACAACGAACAAGGTATTAAAGATCCTATCGGAATGTCGGGGGTACGTTTGGAAGCAAATTTCCACATCATTACCGGAAATATCGGTGCGTCAATGAATATCCATAAATGCGTGGAACGTGCGGGATTGAAAGTAAAAGACATCATTTTGGAACCAATCGCTTCGGCAGATTCTGTATTGACGGATGAAGAGAAAGAAGCAGGAGTAGTATTGGTGGATATTGGTGGTGGTACAACGGATGTAGCGATTTTCCACGAAGGGATTATTCGACACACAGCAGTGATTCCATTTGGAGGAAACGTGATCACCGAAGACATCAAAGAAGGTTGTACGATCATGAAACGTCAGGCAGAAAAATTGAAACAAAAATTCGGTTCTGCATTGGCTAGTGAAAGTCAGGAAAACGAAGTCGTTGCGATCCCAGGATTGCGCGGACGTGCACCGAAAGAAATTACCATTCGCAATTTGGCAAGCATTATTCAAGCACGAATGGAAGAAATCATCGATTTGGTACACTACGAAATCCGTAATTCGGGTTACGAGAAAAAATTGATCGGTGGTATCGTAGTAACAGGTGGTGGATCACAGTTGCGTCACATTACACAGTTGTTCGAGTATGTAACTGGAATGGACACGCGTATTGGATATCCAACAGAACATTTGTCGAATACGAACGTTGAGGCGATGAAAAGCCCAATGTATGCAACAGGAATTGGACTGGTATTGAAAGGATTTGAAGATTTGGAGAAATCGGCACGTACGATTCCCGAAGCAGCAAGTACAGGAGAAGTGAAAACACATTCCGAAAAAACACGCGGATCGTTCTTCGATTCGATTATCCAACGGGGTAAAACGTGGTTTGTGGATGAAGAATAATTGATCTTCCTTTCCGAAGATCGAACTTCCCCCTTTGGAGGGGGATGGAGGGGGAGGAAAGTGAAGTGTTTCCTTTTTTAAGTGCCACGCCCGACCAGGAGGAAGCGGGGATAAAGAGGAAAAAGAAAAATAAACAAATAAGGTTCTCGTTTAAAAAGAACGGTACAAAAAGATAAGTGAGATCATTGAAAAATTGTCTCGAAAACAACTAACAACAACTAAAATACAAAGAATGGAATTCGAATTGCCTAAAGACGAGATTTCATCAATCATTAAAGTGATTGGTGTTGGTGGAGGAGGTGGAAACGCCGTGAATCACATGTACAATGAAGGTATTAAAGGCGTGGATTTCGTCGTTTGCAATACCGATTTGCAAGCCTTGGAAATTTCACCTATTCCACATAAAATTCAACTTGGACCGTCTTTAACAGAAGGACGCGGTGCTGGATCGTTGCCAGAAATCGGAAAAAATGCCGCCGTTGAAAATATCGAAGAAATCAAAGAATTTTTAAGCAAGGACACCAAAATGGTTTTCGTTACCGCTGGAATGGGGGGTGGAACAGGTACAGGTGCCGCACCAGTCATTGCGAAAGTCGCGCGTGAATTGGGGATTTTAACGGTAGGTATCGTAACGGTTCCATTTAATTTCGAAGGGCGCAAACGCCGCATTCAAGCCGAAGAAGGTTTGGAAGCAATGCGTGAGAATGTAGATACGCTTTTGGTGATCAACAACGAGCGCTTACGTGAAGTGACTGGAAATTTGTCAATCACAGAAGCTTTCTCTCAAGCAGATGATATATTAGCAATTGCCGCACGTGGAATTGCAGAAGTTATTGCGGTAACGGGCGCGATCAACGTTGACTTTAACGATGTTAATACGGTGATGCGTGATAGCGGCGTGGGAATTATGGGTAGCGCTGCAGCAGAAGGTGACAGCCGTGCATTGAAAGCGGTGGAACAAGCCTTGGAATCACCTTTATTGAACGACAACGATATCAGCGGTGCGGAATACGTATTGTTGAATATCACATACGGAGAGAAAGAAGTAACCATGGACGAAATCACGGAGATTACCGATTTCATTCAGGATGCGGCAGGATCAACAGCGGACGTGATCTTCGGACACGCAAAAGACGAAACATTGGGCGCAAAATTAAGCGTTACAGTGATCGCAACAGGTTTTGCTTCAACGCCAATTACGGGTTTCGAAAAAGCGCCTAAACGCAACGTAACTACCTTGGAGGAAGATCGCAAAGCAGAGGTAACAACTCCAATGAATTCGCCAACAGAAACTACGACAAATGTTTGGGCGGACGCAAAAGAAGTAACCGAAGCACAAGACGAACCGTTTTTGAAAACAGTGACTCCAGAAGAAAAAGTTGCTGAAACACCTGCGACACCAACACCTTCGTTTACGCCAACTCCAACTGCTTCAGAGGAATCAGTGGAAGAGCAAAAACAAATGGATTTTGGTTGGAACGTAACACCGACAACAGAAGCGAAAGAAACGGCTGAGGAAGTGAAACGCTACACTTTGGAAGACGATATGGAGGAAATGGACTTGGAAAATACCAATACCAAACGCGTCCTTTCGCCTGAAGAACAACAAAAACGTTCACAAGATCGAATGTCTAAAATTCAAGAGTACACGCAACGCTTGAAAAAAGCAGACGGTATTCAGGACCTGGAGAACGAACCAGCGTATGTGCGCCGCAATATTCAATTGGACGAATCGAAACCAAGCGAAGAAAACAACTCAAGCAGATTCAGTGTTTCTAAAAACGAAGAAGGAACGTCCTTAAGCGGAAACAATTCATTTTTACACGATAACGTAGACTAATGGCATTCATGGACCAAATAAACGCCGACATCAAAGCAGCGATGTTAGCGAAAGAAAAAGAGAAATTAGCAGCACTTCGCGATATTAAATCGAAACTGATGTTGGAAGCAACTTCAGGAAACGGTGAAGTATCCGACGAAACTGCCGCAAAGATTGTGATGAAATTGTACAAACAACGCGTAGAAACCTACGATTTGTACATGAAAGAAGGTCGTGAAGACTTGGCAGCAGATGAGAAATTTCAAGCAGAAGTCATCAAAGTCTACATGCCTGAGATGTTATCCGAAGAGGAAATCACTGCAGAAGTAGTGGCAGCAATCGCGGCAACGGGCGCAAGCGGACCTCAAGACATGGGGAAAGTGATGGGCGTTTTATCTGGTAAATTGGCTGGAAAAGCCGATGGAAAATTGATCGCAGCAACCGTAAAAGCACATCTGAACAACTAAGCAAATTCTACCACGCTCCTTCGGGAGTGTATTTGATAATTGAGAAAGCCCAGGGAATACAGGACCTTGGGCTTTTTTTTTGTAGTGCTTTCAACTCAATGGCCATTCTTTAGTCAGCTTTCTTCGGGTACATTGAATGGGGGTTAACAAATAATGAATGCTTTGCCATGATTCCTCCGATAGACAAGCGTTTACAAATGATCCCCGTAGAGGAACTTTATTGTTCACAGTCCACGGTCGTCAGTAATGAATCAATATCAACCTTACTTTAGCGTCTTCGTGAAAGAAAGAAAAGGGACATTAAAGTAGTTGATCGTTAGTGTAAAGGGCCGGAATATGGTTCGAAATAGAGCGAATGTATTCATCCAGTAATTTACTTGATTCGGTTAGGATGGAAAGTGAAAATTGCGTAAATGTTGCAATGAAATGGGTAAATGTTCGTGGCAAAAAGCTTTTGAGTCTGCATATATTTGCGAATAAAAAGTGAAAATGAAAAGAAATCAACTTCTAATCGCTGTCGCTCTTATGACAAGCACATTTAGTTATTCGCAGTACAATACTGACTGGTACTTCCCTGGGATCTCTAATGCAACTCCTTCAGGATATATCGGAATAGGAACGAGCACAAACAGTAACGGAATTACGCCACTGCCAAGCTATAATTTGCATGTTCATGGAACCACGGATTATATTCCTTCAAATGTGTACTCTAGTTTTACTACTTCTGGCGATACAAGCGGGATTCTTTCTTTAACAGGTGCTCAAAAATCTGGAACAAATTATGGCGTTACTTCGCGCATAGGATTAACCAACTCATTGACAGGGAAGTCCGATATGGAAGGAACGGTACTTCAAATGAGTGAACTCAATTTTTCATTGAGAAATCAGGCTTTGGGAGATATGACATTCACTATTCCAAATTTAAGTTTCCGAATGTCCTATAGCACTTCGAGAGCGTGGTTAGGTGGAACAACTCCATCATCAAGCTCCATTTATGCGAAGATGAATATTGTTTCATCTGACAATGGGTTGTACATTCAAACGCATAACACTTTGCGCTTCGGGATGTCTATTAAAATGGCCGGTGATGCTGCTGACGCAATTCAAGTCTTCGGTCAGGGAGTAACGGGAACAAAGAATTTTAAAGTGTCAGGTGGTGGAGAGGTATTCGCTCGCAAATATACCACAACCTTAAACAATATTCCTGATTACGTTTTTGCTCCTGAGTACCGTTTGATGCCACTTTCCGAATTGCGCAGCTATATCCAAACGAACAGTCATTTACCAAACATTCCTTCGGCGACAGAAATGGAAAGCCAACCAGTTGATTTAGGGGAAATGAACCGACTTTTATTAGAAAAAGTAGAAGAGTTGACTTTATACGTTTTGGAATTGGAAGAAAGAATGAATAATTTGAATAAATAATTCGTATTAATCCCCGTTAAATGAAAATTTATACAGCTTTCATTCTATTCTTTGTATTGCTCGTTTCTTGTAAAAAGGAACAACCACTCATCAATACACCCAAAGATGTCTGTAACTGCTTGAAAGAGCAACGCAGTTCCTTCTTCATGGGGGAGAAATTTGGAAGTCAGAATCCACCGTTCGCCACCATTATTATGCCTGTTTACTTTTCGGATGGTAACCCAGTGAATTTTGATAGTTTAAATGATGTCTACGTGTATTTCGAAGCAAATTATAAAGACGCCATAAGTTACAAATGGCAAGTAGGGAATAATGCCACGCAACAGACAACTGCCAGTTTTGGATTGTACTTTAGTGGTCCGGTCGATAATATACCAGTCACTTTAATCACAACGAGTACCCCCAATCCTAAATGCATTCCAAATGATGATGGACAGGACACAGTCGTACGTTACCTAACGATCAAAAATGAATTACCCCATCCCATTTGGGGTAGTTATTACGGAGCAACAACGGATAACCCGAACGATTATTTCACAATTGAAATTGATACGCTGACTAGTTATTTCAGTTCGATTCCAGGTAACGTCTGCCGTGAAGTCATAAAAAACCTTCCAAATGGTAAAATTCATCCAGTTGCCTTTAATAGGGAGTTTGGAAGTATGTCATACTGTTTTGAAGGGTTGGGAGACGTTTCGCCACCCTATGATGACATTATTTTTGTAGGGCAGCCGCAACCCCTGATATTTAGTCAAACCTCGAGAGGTATTTATGACAGAACTACAGGTGAGATTCGAATTACTTATTTCACAAGAGAGATTATAACGCCTACGCAATTGGGGAATGAATACACAGAACACACCTTTATAGGACAAAAACAATGATAACACAAAAAAATATTTTACTGATCCTGTTGATGATTCCAGGAGTGCTTTTTGCGCAAGAACCTGTGCACGTTCCAGATACAGGCTGTGATGAAGTTGGGATTTCAACGGATCCTAACCATTACGTGAATCCAAACGATCCTGGAGAGGACCTACTATGGGATTGGCGAAAAGAAGAGTATACCATGTACATCCCTGCCAATGGCGGAGGTACGCAAGGGGTTGCAACGCCAATTAAAAGCCCATTCTTCGATCAAAGTGGTAATCCAAATACCTTCGCTCTAGCTGATGCAATTGAAAAGGATTTCGATTCAGAAGATGGTTGGGAATTGCTCTATCGAAAATTTGGAACGCCAAGCCAAGGTGTAAGTACACCGTACTTTGCCTTATACAACAGGTATTCTGGGACAATTCGCGTATTTGTGAATATCGTGAATTCAGGGACATTTCCGTATACGGCGGGAGGAATTAGCTTAACGTTTGATTTACCGACGAATAATGGCGGACAAACAGGATTTACATCTCAGCGACAAACGGCTCTATTGAATCATTTGGGAACCTATACGTTTGCAAACAATCAAATGCAGAAAGATGCCAAGCATTTTGCTTCCAATTTTTATGAAAATTCAGGTGTCAACGACAATTATTACTGGATGTACGCGGATTTCAATACATTGTATGATCCTTGTACTTGCGGTTTGGTATCCAATATATACCTAAATGCCGGGTTGATCAGTAACATTGATATTCAATTGACACTAAATGGTACCTTAACAACGATTGTTGATGCCAACCCGAACAATAATAATCCCGATGAAACAGCAGTTGGTGGTTTCTTCGGTACGGTTCAAGAATATGCAACGTTTGGAAGTGGATTGATTACAGGCCTTCAAGGGGTTGCTACTAGCGCCAATCAAGGGTTTAACAATGGTCAGGCTTTGGTCACTCAAGCACAACAATTTGCTACGAATACACAGAACATTGTTGGGCAAGAAAATGCAGCGAATTTTGCAAATATCATCGGTCATTTACTTTTCGAGGCCCCACGCGTGAATATGTTATTTAACACTGTTTCCAGTTTGATCACATTTATCGAAAAAGTAGGTGATGATTACAACGAATTGACCAATGAGAACCCGAAAGGAAAAGAAGCAATTGCCAAATCGAAGATTACGGAAAGTCACCTGAGCGCTGATGTTAGCGGTCAATTGACTGTCAATTCCAATCATGTGTTGAATTCATTGCGTGTTCCAGGTTCACAGGTGGTTAGTGGCGGAGGAAGCATTGAATTCCAGCATCCTATATACGATGAAGTTTTAGGTGTTTGGAATTTATTTGAGCAGCCAAAGTTTGATTTAATGGGCTTTTTCCCGGATCCAGAAATCATTGTAGACATTCAAAATCATGCTACTGGTTCGTCAGAAATTGATCCACATTCGGAATATCCTGGTGATTTCCCTACAGATCTTACAAATCCTGGTGCTTTGGATGGATTTGAACTTGCTACAAATATGGGTGCAGCGGAAGTTTTTCCACCAATCTATCACTTAAGGTTAAAGAACACACCTAAAATCGTAATCAATCCAGCTGCACACGTGGAGTTGGTTGATGTGAAGTATCAGGTTGTCTTCGATAACTACGATGAATCACAAATTGATGTGGCACTGGAGGGGATGATGCAGCCTGGCGATTTTGAGTATTGGGAAGATACGAGAAGACTGTATTCAAATATGTGGAGACACGGGTTTTACGAAACAGATTATACCGACAGAGAAGATTATACTACAGGAATTGGTTATACAGTGATGACGCATCATCAAGATTGGGATACTTCATTAATTGCTACGCCATATTTGGGACAAAGCTGTATAGGTAATTATCCTATTTTTAGCTACTCAAGAATTGCAGATCCACGTTTGAGAGTAACAGTTACTTTAAAGCCAATTAATAATGACCCAAATAGCGATGTTGACGAAATCATCTTTGTACATACGTTTCCTGGAGTGAATGATACAATAATTCATCCAGAACGGTATAAAGTCTTTGGAACGCCATATTTGGATCCAACCCATGCTTCTTTTGAACCAGTATCAGTAATTGTCCCTATCAATACTGCAGATTTCTTGTTTGGTTATAGTGCCAATAATGTTCTACAAAACGAAGTTATCACCAAAAGTATGATCGTGAACGGGGATTTGTATGTTCAAGACCACGTGACTTTTACCCAGGGAACACATACCATTGCGGCAACGGGAGACATTTATGTAAATGAATCTTTAATGAATCTTCCTGCGAATACTTACGTGACCTTCGAGGCAGGAAATGAAATTTATGTCAAACCTGAAGCTATCGTGGAGCCGGAGATTGTTCTCCAAATCAATCCAAACAATGTTCAGGCCTGCGAATTGGCGCAAGAAAATTTCCCGACAACTTCAGATATTGTTACGTTCTGCAATGGTTCTGTTTACGACGAACGCTCGAGTCCAGCACCAAAGAATGGCAGTCCATCCGATCCAGATTGGAATGAGAATCAAGGGACTTTTGTTCAGGACAACACATTCCAATTTAGTATCTATCCGAACCCAACGAATAATCGTGCTTCTATCGTGATGTCAGAAGTATCAGGTGACGAAATGGTCGAGATCATAGATATGTCGGGAAGAAAGGCTCAATTTAATTTCACTAGATCAACGCAAGGGATGGAATTAGACCTGTCGCATTTGGATCAAGGTGTATACCATGTAAAAGTTAGCTCGTTAAGAGGATCGAATACGAAACAATTAATCATTCTTAGATGAAAAATTTAGGTTTCGTACTAGTGTTGTTGCTCCTTTTTACAGCGTGTAATAAGGATAAGAGTCGCTCCAAGAAGTTGATGAAGGGAGATGTATGGACAGTAGAATCTATTTTTATCGATGGGCAGGGACAACCGTTTACAGGCAAATTTGCAACATGGACGATTGAACAAGATGTCAACATCTACGATCGGGTGCCTACCGCGTTGTGGTACGGTGACGGCGAGGAAATAGAGTTCAATTGGCAATTTAGAAACAAGGGTAAAACCTTTGAAATTGCTCCAAACGACTCAACGTGCGATGGAACTTTTCCTGACTTGGAAATGTTCGGTTATTTTATTGCGGGCGAATACACTGTTGAAAAACACTCGCGTAAAGAAATGACCTTTAATTCTACAGAAACCTATGGGTATTCTGGACAATTAGTGGAAATAAAAATAGTAAGACGCGACAAATAATAACCACTACGACAATTTGTAAAAACCTCTTGACACTGAAAAGTAGTTAAGAGGTTTTTTAATTTTCACCACACCCAAATCGTTCCGCACCTCTCGACGAAAAATTCTCTTTAAATCGTACAAATTCCAAATGCTCTGACGGAATACTTCCTTCGCAAAAATGCTTTGCAACTTTCTTAAAAACCCGCATCTCTGGATAAAACGGCACATTCAGTTCTTCAAATGCCCACTTGCTGACATAGATCCAATAGTTTCCGTTGGGTTCGTCTACGGTCCAGAAATAAGCGTGCAAGGAAGGATCTACTTTTTGATAGTGACGCATGTCCAGCCCCACGCAAAATTGTCCGTTGGTGCCCGAATACAATTTGAACGAAAGGTAATTGTCCCACCAACCAACAAAGTTAAATGCCGGTAACACAAGATAAAACACGGTTGCCAACCCTACGAGTGCTTTCGAAGTCTTGTCTTGGATTTCCGAAAGTTTCAGTACGTTTTCACTCTTATAAAATGAAACTATCACGAAAACAATCATCGCGATGTTCCAGGGGTAGACAACTGAATTGTGATCCTCGATAATCAAGTATGTCAAGATGATCAAATGGGTTGCAATTGCACCGAAGACAGCAAGAAAACGGGTTTTACGGAAAAGTAATCCTATTGCAATTAGAATTTCGATAATGGGAATTAAGTAGCCGAGAAAATGCAATTCCTGTCGCGCGCTGGCATCCTCCATTAAAAACAGATACTCCAACATCCGATCAAAAGTTCCCTCATTAAATCCAGGACCTATTTTATGAACGCCACTCCAGAAATAGACACCAATCAACAGAATCTGAAAAAAGGGCAGGAGATGTTTCGTATCCTTCCTTAAAATTGCGAAGGGGAGAAGCATACAAAAATAGAGATACACCCACGGTTGCCAGCGCATTTGGTCCTGTAGGAGTAGTATCAAAAGGAGCAGCAATAAGCCAATGAAAAGTGCACGGTTTCTTAAGAACATCCCGACAATAAGTCCTCCGATCAATAGAAAAGGTTGTAAAGTGTCAATTGATTTTGGGAACACTGGAAAACCGTCAATCAACGGGCATAATGGAAAGAGCCGATTTGCGTACCATAACTTAATGGAAAGCAAAATTCCGATCGCGAAGAAAATACAAACGCTAATGCGTAATGCCGATATGCGCTTTTCGTCAGTGAGGAATTTCATTTCCTGAAAATAGCAATTGTTGACAATAGTCGCGTATATCAGGAATGAATTCATACAGTTTCTCTTCGGAAGAATTGCGTACAAATACCTTAAATGCCCAAGAGTATTCGGAACCAAACGAAGAAATAATCAGCTATGGTCAATCAAGATATTCAACGGTCCATCGCTGGAATTCCTTTCGATAACAAGACATGTAATAGAAAACGTCGAGCTCAAAATCGCGATGGTGGTGATGTTTTAAATAGGCAACACGATAAAAATGTTTAAATAAATGAATTAAAAGTTAAACACTATGTATCTTTAGGGAAAAATAGTCATGAAGAATTACCTGATTATTGGTGCTTCCAGTGGGATTGGAAAAGCTTTGGCATTTAAGCTTTCAGCAGAACATAATGTCATTGGGACGTATTGTAATACCGAGCCTGACGCGTTATTGACAGCATTGGATTACCAGCATTTTGACGTGTTGTCCAACGAAATTTCCGAACTCGAACTTCCTGAAACAATCGATGGGGTCGTCTATTGTCCAGGTTCCATCCATTTGAAACCTTTTCATCGTTTTTCAGAGAAAGATCTTCTCGACGATGTGCGCTTACAAGCGACAGGAGGTTTGAAAATCATACAGGGATTGTTCAAAAGTTTAAAGAAGTCAGGAAGTGCTTCGGTAGTTTTTGTTTCCACGGTGGCGGTACAGCGAGGATTTCCCTTTCATACCCAAGTAGCGATTTCGAAAGGAGCTGTGGAAGGAATGACAAAAGCATTGGCGGCGGAGTTGGCCCCAAATGTTCGCGTAAATTGTGTGGCACCCTCATTGACGGATACCAAATTAGCAGATCGATTGTTAGATACCGAGGAAAAGAAAATAGCACATGGGAAGACGCATCCACTTGGAAGGGTTGGTGAACCAGAGGATATCGCAAATACGATCGCATTTTTATTGTCCGAGGAAGCTTCCTGGATCACAGGACAGGTTATTCACGTAGATGGAGGTCGATCTACAGTAAACAGTTAAGTTATGTTTGGAATTTTTAAGAAGAAGTCGGAAAAGGAAAAATTGAACGAGCGCTACATGAAATTATTGGGTGACGCCAAGAAAATGAGCACTGTAAATCGCTCGGAATCGGATCGGTTGGTGGCAGAAGCGGAAAAAGTGTTGGATCAAATCAAAGCATTGGAGACGCATGGACAATGAGCAAGATTTAAATAGGGTGATTGAAATGGCCTGGGAGGATCGAACGACTTTTGATGCGATCAAGTTTCAATTCGGTCTTCGCGAGAACGACGTCAAGAGAATAATGCGAACGTATTTAAAAAAATCGAGTTACATTCTCTGGCGGAAGCGCGTCGAAAGTGGAATAAGTTCGAAACATCTAAAAAAGCGATCTGAAGACATCAAACGATTCAAATGTTCGCGCCAACGGGTGATCAGCAACAATAAAATTTCCAAACGCTAATCGGATTCAATCACATGTACCAATGGAACGGGTAAATCCAACAGCCAATTCTGGTTGCAATTGATATAGCACTTCCTGATGCACTTTCGGATCGAAACGCGCCTTGTCCAGTGAATAATAGTACGGCAATTTCATACCCCAATAAAATGAATTGCGTCCCGACAAACGAATAGTGTGATACAATTCAAGGTTGACTGCGCCAACAGAATGCCAAATTTCATGCAGCGTAGGAATGGTTTCTTGGATCTCAAAATCGCGATAGTACGCCGTGACTTTCGACCGAATCAAAGAAAAACGATGATTGACGTTAAACCGAATACCATGGAAATTGGCAAATTCCTTAAAAACGCCAAATCCTATGAATGCGCAGTATCCTGCACTGCTTGCTTCCGTGGCTCGAAGCAAATAGCTTGGGCGCTGAGTTGAGTAGGTCGATGGCAATGTCTTAAACGCGTTTCCAAAACCAAAGCCTTCGACGATTTGGGCTTCGTCTCCAACATTTTTTCCGTGCCCATAAAGTCCGGCACCTATTCCAGCCGAAAAGAGGAAGGGACCTCGAATCACGCGTTGGTAATGTGTGGTAAAATTGATGGTATTCAATTGTGTGTTCAAGTCACCCCCAATTCGCGTTTGACCGAACAAGCTTGGGCTACTCAATAGAACAAGGGTAAATGCAATAATTTTCATAGCGTAGGAAGATTCTATCTTCTAGGCTAACGTTCTGTAATGCGCGTAAATTGCCTTAGCTATAAAATTTAAACCACCGTTCGGCTTATCTTCGCTCAGGTGTTACAACTTCTGTATTCGCTGTGTTGCGTGTTCTTCGTCCACAGTTACATCAATTAAATACATGCCTTGCGGATAACTAGAGAGGTCCATTGTGATTCGATCAATTCCAAAACTTGTGGGAGGCGTAGCCATTTCTTTCCCTGTTACATCCAGAAGACGAATCGTTGCATGTTCCATTTCAGGATGTATCAAGAGCAAATTACCCTCGGTTGGATTCGGGTAAACTTCTAAAGGATAGGCGCCAAGCGTGTGAATGCCTGAATTAGCATCTGTCACTAAAAATTGTCCCATCATTCCTTCGTCTTCATGCATTAACATGTGGCAGTGGTACATGTACGGAATCGAATCATTGGCAAAATCGAGAAACTCAGTAATAAACCTAACGTTGCCCATGCCAGCAGGTACGAGTACCACATCGTTTAGTCCACTTAATTCTGGAGGAGGAGGTGTTCCATTGATGTCTAGGATGTAAAATTGAACATCGTGGATATGGAACGGATGCGCAATTGGCGTTTGATTCGTCAAGGACCAAATTTCACGATTCCCTAATGGAATGGTATAGTTGATGACGTTCATATCGAAATTGGCGCCGTTGATCGTAAACGGTCCAACAATATTTTGTTGTGTATTGAAGGTCAAACTCCGTGTAATGTCTTCTGTACCCTCCACTAGCGGAGTGTGTGCGACCAAAGTCGTGGGAATTGTCGTCACAGGGTTCGCTGTTGGTGCTACTACATCAACGTTGAGCAAAACAAAATCACTTCCATTCAACGGATTCGAAGAATAGCCAGGCAAGGTCAATTGCGGCATCATTCCAGGATTCGTAGCACCATATACGCCGTTCCCAAGTTCTGAATTGTAGCTTATAAATTGAATGTTCTGTCCTTGAAGTGCCGACAAATCGACCAAAATATCCGCACGTTGCCCTGGC
Source organism: Crocinitomicaceae bacterium (assembly GCA_050289845.1). GTDB lineage: Bacteria > Bacteroidota > Bacteroidia > Flavobacteriales_D > Crocinitomicaceae > UBA4466. The sequence continues at coordinate 13,785 of JBNKGN010000052.1, forward strand.
GCAATGCTATACCGTGTTAAATGTACGGGTGCGGCAAGCATTCCTCCGTCTGTTCCAATAAGATCAAATGCCGTGTTGTTTGTTAATCCAAGGTTGAACACCCGTTGCGAAGATCCATTCTAAACACGGAAACGGACCATTTGAGCCGGAGCATCTAAT
>JBNKGN010000053.1:0-13708 GCA_050289845.1 Crocinitomicaceae bacterium
CGATGTTGTAATTGATATTTCGGCGTACAGCGAGCGAAAAATGGAAGCGATAATGGCCTATGGAACGCAATTCTATAATCCAAATTCGAACGAGCCAGAAACACCAATTTCAGGGAGAAATTTTATGGAGTTCGTGGAAGCGAGAATGCGTGAATTCGGTCGCCCAATCGGTGCGCAATATGCCGAAGGTTTTACTGTAGAACGCTATCCTTCTGTTCGATTATTAACCGATTTAGTTTAGTTTGTCTCACTGTTAACGTATTGTAGAAGGATTCCTTTCGTCTCAAAGCAACAATTGTAATAACTTTGCGTCTTAAGAACGGAGAGCGTGCGAGCGTACGTAAACGAATTTTAGGAACGGGTTTTATGAAGCAGAGACTTCTACTTTTAGGGATAGTATTTTTAAGCGCTTTTGTATCACGCGGCCAGTGCGCGAATCCTACAACAATTTTTCTTGAAGATTTTGAAGGTCCAAGCCCAATAATTGGGGCAATTACGACAAATATTTACGGTGGAGGAAGCTGGAATAATGCGTCGTACCTCATCAGTGGGGTTTCACATGGTTGGTTCAATGTGATCAATGGACTTGGCAATGTGGATGTTTATGATCGTCAAATTAACGGTTTGTGCCCTGGTCAGGATGTGGAAGTTTCATTCTGGACCCGACAGTCTTTTGGTGTCACGAACGTTACGTATTCGGTGATCGATGATGCGAATTCCGTGTTGGCAACCAGTACTATTACACTCACGAATACCTTTCAGCAAATTACTTACAATTTTATAGCAACCACACCTGGAATTCGATTTGTAATTCATTGTAATTCTGTTGGAGGAAGTGGTGTAGATATTGTTGTTGAAGATATTTTGGTGACCCAATGTGTGACGGATCCAACAGAGAATATTTCCTACACTGAATGCAGCAGCACCATCCCTGTTGATTTGTTTGGTCTATTCTCATCCAGTATTCCTGCTGGTGGAACTTGGTCAGGACCTTCGCTATTGGCTAATGGTGATTTAGGAACTTTTGATCCAGCGCTGAATGCAAACGGTATTTATTCGTATTCAGTGGCATCTGTTTGTGGACTTTCGGTATCAACGATCGACGTGAATTTCTTGGGAAGTTTTTCTCTTGGAAATGATACACTCGTCTGTGCTGGGACCAATGTGCTCATTGATGCTGGTGCAGGTTACGATTTTTACAACTGGTCTACTGGACCTACGACACAATCCATTACGGTCAATACTCCAGGAACCTATTCCGTAGAGGTAGGAACTTTGATGTCCAATGTGATTCAAAATGGGGATTTTGAAGGAGGAACAACGGCGGCAGCAAATAATTTTACAACGGCCTATATTCCAGGAACAGGTGGATCTTGGGGATTGCTTTCTACTGGTGGTCAATACGCCATTGCAACAAGTCCTTCACTAACGCATACCAATTTTGTTTTTTGCGCGGACCACACGAGTGGATCGGGAAATATGCTCGTCGCAAATGGAGCGTGGACTGCGGGAACTGTGGTGTGGTCTCAAACGGTTCCTATTTCCGTAAATACAGACTATTTGTTCTCTTTTTGGGCAACCAACGTTGTGAACAATCCCAACACGTCTGATTTGCAGTTGTATGTCAATGGAATACCAATCGGTCCTGTGAATGCGACGACAACATCGTGCAATTGGCTGCAAATTAGTGATGTCTGGAATTCAGGGGCAAATACATCGGCAACACTCGAAATTGTGAATCAAAGTACTGCGGCCTCTGGAAATGATTTTGCTATTGATGATATTTCATTTGCACCAATCTGTGTCGCTCAAGATACAATCGTGATTACGCATGAAGTACCGATTCAAAATACCATGGTCATTGATCCTGTTTGTGTTGGACAGGCAAATGGCGAAATTCACGTAACAAATGCACTTGCCATAGAATATAGCATGGACAACGGTACGACCTGGCAAGTAGATTCTTTTTTTGTAGGACTTCCAGCGGGTAATTACTCGATTTGTTCGCGGTCGGCACTCGGGTGCGTAATTTGCGAAAATGTGGTCGTGACAGATCCTGCTCCTGTAACAATCACCGTGGGCGCTGATAGTACGATCTGCCAAAATGGTTCGGCGAATTTAGTCGCAACAGCGAACGGTGGAACTGCTTTTGACTACCATTGGGATTTTACGAACGCACTGGCAAATACGCAAGTAGTAAGTCCAACGACTACAACGTCATATACGGTATACGCTGAAAATGAATTGGGATGTATTTCTCCGACGGAAACGATCACTATCACGGTGAATCCAACACTTTCTGGAACGATTTCACCTACCGTCACGATTTGCCCTGGTTTTTCAGCTACCCCTTTTGCTACAGCTTCTGGTGGCAATGGTGGTCCATACACATTTGCGTGGAGTAGTGGCCCAATCAATGTCGATCCAACAGACGATGCAATTACGGTTGCTCCGCAAACAACGACAACATATACCGTAACGATTTCTGATGCTTGTGAGACGACGCCAATTACGCTTTCAACAGAGGTAATTGTTGCTCCTGTTCCAGAACCGAGTTATCAAATCTTATCAGAAGCTCAGTGCGAACCAGGCATTTTTCAAGTAATGAACACGACGGATCCGAACTTATCGGCTTCCATTGTTTGGGTTGTTAATGGGGAAGAGGTGTTCGTTGATCAAGAAATAATAACAACGCAAGCTTACAATGCTGGATCCTACGATTTGGAAATGACCGTTACTTCATTTGATGGTTGTATAACTTATTTATTGTTTGAGGACGCATTGGTCGTAGCTCCGTCTCCAACGGCTGGGTTTACTTTTAGTCCGTCTCCGCCAACTATGTTTAATACGCAGGTACTCTTTAATAATTCATCTACCGGAGCGACAACTTATGAATGGACGTTTGAGTCGGGGGCACCAGCAGGTTCTACGGTTGAAAATCCTTCTACGGTATTTCCAGACGGACAAATTGGAACGTACGAAGTGCAATTGATTGCTATTTCAGATTTGGGATGTACGGATACTGCATTACTCGATGTTCAAGTATATCCCGAAGTAATTTTATATGCTCCGAATACGTTTACACCTGATGGAGATGAGTTCAATCAGGATTGGCGAGTATTCATTGAAGGCGTCGATATTTATGATTTTCAGCTGACAATTTACAATCGTTGGGGAGAAGCAATTTGGGAGACGCAAGATCCTGAGCAAGGCTGGGACGGAAATTACAACGGAAGACCTGTGCCTATTGGAACGTACAGTTGGTTTATACGCACACGTGACTTATTGAACGATGATAAATACGAGTTCGAAGGGCACGTAAATGTGATTAAATAACAGCCAGAATTTCGATCGTTCCGTTCAGTTGGATGCTATCTCCAGCGGATTTGTTCAAGAGTTGTTGTCCAATTGGACTTCCTGCCGTAACACAAAATACAGTTTCCTTCTTGACGCTTACAGCGCCAATTCCTACAGAGAGAAAAAACGCCCCACGGGAGGTGTGGACCAAACTTCCAAAGCCGATGGTTTCGTTTGTTTGTGTCGGATCGATTTTCCGCAATCCTTCAAGTGTTTTTCGTGTTTCGCCGAGTTGTCGTGAAAGTTTTTCTTGTTCTAACTGGGTCATTGCACGTCCTGTCTCGTGTTTGTCACCTGCTGAACTTTTGGTTTCCGTCATTAACGACTCTTGCAAGGCATCAAATTCGCGCTGAATTTCCTGCATTTTATCTGTCACTTGGGCAACAGCAGCGGCATGAAGAGCTTTTTTATCCAACATATTTCTCTATCATTGCTTTCCAAGCTTCGAGGATGGAAGTATCTAAATAATGTCTGCCTTGTTGTACTATTTTTTCGTAATCGAATGATTTGGTTTCGCGAACAACCGAAAGCATCGCATTTTTCAAGGATACGGAATCCTGCTTTTCGACAACGATTTTACCCGATTTGGCAATTTCTCGTGCAATTCCCACTTTCGTTGTGATAACTGGAGTACCTGTGGCAAGTGCTTCTGCCAGAACAATGGAAAACGTTTCGTAATCCGAAAACAATAGGAAGGCATCACTTTTGTGATAGAACGGAGGAATGGCACTCCAGGACAAAGGACCTTGAAAGGTAATGAAGTCGGTCACTGAACAAATTTCCGCGTAGCGTTTGATTTCGCTTGGATCTTCATCACTAATAATGGTTACATGGAATTCGGTGGTTTCTTTCGCTAAAAGAGCAATCGCATCTATAATTCCCTTCGGATTTTTGGTGTTTTCGTCAAGTGTTGAAATGTGAAGAAACTGTTTCTTGCCACTTGGATTTTTTGCTGTAGGATAGAACAGTTGACTATCCACATGATTTCCGATGATCGCAATCTCTCTTGAAATCCGTTGTTCCATATCTGCTTTAAGATATCGGGAAACCGCAACGATTTCTGTTGCTTCATTCGAGAGTTTGTCGACCATTTTTTCGTGGTAGGCTGACCATTGATTGATTTTTTCCACGCGAAAATAGGAACCGTGTTCCACCCAAATCAACGGGCAACGATACATTTGTGCCGCTTTCAAAAACATCCATCCGTTGGGAAGTGCTACATGTCCAATGACCAAATCTACGTGTTGAACCGTACGAAGGGCTTTTTTTAACACGTGAAATTTACGCACGCGGTTGAGCAATCGATTGCCTTGTTTGAATTGCGCGCGAACTAACGTGTATCCACCTTCTACAGAATGCTCCGTAGTCAATTTTTCTTTCGAAGCAGGTTCAACGTTAATGACCGTCACGCGGTATTCTTTTGTAAGGAGTCGTGCGTGTCGCTCAACAAAATTGCCCAAAAAAGGATGAGATTCCGTTGGGAACCAGGAGGATAAAAGGAGTATATGTTTTGCGCCTTCAGGCATGGGCGACAAAATACGCATTTAGGCCAATGTTTTTTCAAAAACAGCTCGTACTTGCTCCAAAGCGAAATCAATTTCTTCTTTCGTCGTATAACGCGAAAATGAAAAACGGGCATTCGGGCGGGTCATGTCAGCTTCAATTCCTTCCAAAACATGAGATCCTTTGGCTGCTCCTGAAGAACAAGCGCTTCCACCAGACACGGCCACTCCTTTCAAATCCAACGTAAACAAAAGCATTCCCGACTTTTCATTTTTAGGAAAACAAACGTTCAGTACGGTATAAAGTGATTTATCTTCATCAATTTCTCCGTGAAAATGGATGTCCTCGAAATATTCTTTGAGTTGTTCAATCATGTACGATTTCAAACCTTGAACATGCTTTTGATGTCCTTCCACGTCTTCATAAGCTAAATCCATGGCTTTGGCCAGGCCAACGATACCGTATACATTTTCCGTACCTCCTCGAAGTCCGCGTTCTTGTGCTCCGCCGTGGATGAGCGATTCAGCCTTCACGTTTTTATTGACATAGAGAAAGCCAATTCCTTTGGGGCCATGAAATTTGTGTGCGGCGCAAGTGATAAAATCAATGTCCAATTCGGAAAGATTGAAGGCATAGTGTCCCATTGTTTGAACCGTATCGGAATGGAAATAAGCCTGATGTTTTCGGCAAAGGGCGCTAATTTGATGCAAATCTATTTTCGTACCTATTTCATTGTTGGCGTGCATCAAAGAAACAAGTGCTTTTCCGTCTTCAGCAAGTAATTCTTCCAGGTGTTTAATATCAACGTGCCCTTTCGGACAGACGCGTACGTAGGAAACTTTTGCTTGTGTATTCAAAGCATTGACCGTGTGTCCAACAGCGTGGTGTTCCAATGCGGAGGTAATAATGTGCGTTACTCCCAATTGATGTACTGCGGAATTTAGTGCCATGTTATCGGCTTCCGTCCCACCCGATGTGAAAATGATTTCGGAGGGTTGGCAATTCAAGTGTTTGGCAATGGAGCGACGTGAAGATTCAACGAGTGCTTTCGTTTGACGACCAAAGCTGTGACTCGATGATGGATTTCCGAAATTCCCTTCCAAAACGGGGATCATTGCTTCTACTACTTCAGGTGCAATAGGTGTTGTTGCTGCGTTGTCCAAATAAACTGCCATATTCACTCGTTTGAGCTGCAAAAGTAAGGAGAATTTATGGTAAATCTTTGCCTAATACGTGTCTCATTGTGATTCGATCTTTGGGAGCACGTTTTAAATTTTCGAGTAAGAAGATGGATTTTTCGATGCGCTTGTCGCTTGATTTAATTTGCAAGACGATGTAAATAATCGCACGCCGCATTCCCATAGCTAATTTTTCAAAGCGTTGACGTGCTTCGGCATCCTGTCGGAGTACTTCTTCAAACTCTTCTGGAACCTCAAAGCCGTAAAGTGAGCGATCTTTTTCCAAACAGACAGCTACGGTATCTCCATTGGAGACGCCAATTTCCTTCATTCGTGCTTTCGAAAAGGCAATGTACGCTTTTTGATTTCCCAAACTTACCGTTCCTCCACGCCAGGTGACGCGATCGTTGATCGTAATAATGAAACGTTGATTGTATAAGGATCCTGTATCACTTTCCTCCCAGAATTTCTGGAGAAAGTCATCTGTTACGATAACATAGTGAAGTTTCAGGTTCTCCAGGTATTCAATGCGCGATTTGAAGCAGATTTGCATGATTCGAAGATAGGAAATCGAGGTCGCCTGAGAAAGTCGTTTTCACAAATATTGGCAGAAATGACTCTGTAGGGCTGACGAGAATCTTTATTTTTAATGAAAATGTTTGCTATGAAAAAATTATGGATTGCTTTTCCAATGGTTGCTGTGTTGATCTTGGGGGCATGTACAGAAGATGCTCCAGAAAAGGTAAAAGAAGCACCTGCAACTGTTGAAGCACCGCTTCCTTTAATAGACCGCGATGCCGATGTGAAGGATTATTTTGAAACCATGAATGAGTTGGTCGACGAATACGTTACACTCGGAGAAACCATTTTAAATTCGCTGGAAAACCTCGATTCGGGCAAAATGGGGTACTTGGAAATGGCGGCAGCAGGTCAAGATTTGTTGGAGTCGTGGAATAAAATCGATGTGATTACGGAATCTATCGAAGCGCATGAGGATTTGAAAACGACGATCGAAAGTAAACTGAATCCAAAGGATGTCTTGGAATTTACGGAAATGTACGAACAAACGGTTGCACGTGTTACAGCGCTTTCTGAGCGGATCGCGGCTTCTGATTTGAACAAATATTTACCGAAATAAAATAAAAACGCGTCCCAAAGATTCAACTTAGGGACGCGTAAAACATGAAAACTTACTTATTACTCCTCTATGTCTGGAGTTTCTTTTTGGTAACCGATTTGCTCGGCTTTTTCCAAAATACTTTTGTTCACAGATGTTCCGAAATCATCGACTTCTTCATCGTTGGCGCGTTTTTTCATTTCTTCGTCAATGAATTGTTGACGTTGCACGGCGAGTTCGTTGATTTTTTCTTGAAAACGTGCGCGTTCTTTCTCTTTTTCTTCTAGAAGTTGCTGCTTTTCTTCGTTCGTCTTTCCCTTGAATTCTTCGGGTAATTGATCGTCTTTTAGCTCTTCGAGTTTCACTGTTCCGGAATTGACACCGTCAATCAAATCCCAACTTCCATTGAAATACATTGCTTTTGATTTGGCAATTGCCCGTTCTGTGGCTACTGCTGGAGCTGCCATTTCAGCGTTGGAATCTTCCGTCGTTTGTGATGATTTTCGTGCAGAGCCTAAAGATCCGTAGCCAAAATAAGTGCCGTTAAGTGAATCGTTGAAACTTTGAATGTCTGTATCGTAAGGAGTGTCGATATGTACGATGGCTTCGTTCGAGTTAATATTGAAGTAATCCCCATTACTACATGTTGCACCGTCTTTCCAAAATTCGCGAACGCCCTGATCGTAATCACCACAATAAATGGTGTTTACAAAGATTCCTTTCGATACGGCTTTTTTACATTCTTCCTTAAAATCTACCGGACCTTGATTGAATGGCTCGTTTCCTGCGATGTAGATCATTTTCAAATCTTGATTGCTCGACGACCATTTCAATTCGCTTAGTGATTTACCGATAACAGCACCGCAATATTCTTCGCCACCATTGGTTGACAATCCGAAAAGTTTTTGACTGATGATGTCCAAATCGGAGGTGAACTCAAGTACTTGTTGAATGTAATTCGATTCGGAACTCAAACCACTATTTCCGTAGTGATATAATGCGAATTCAATGGTCGGGCGTTTTCCATTGTGCGTCAAACTACCAACCTCGTTGACAATATTCCAGATGCGTGCTTTTGCCTGATCGATCAATCCGTCCATACTGTTGGACGTATCAAATAAGATGGCTACCTGTACTTTTTTAGAACTCTGTCCTGGTTGGGCAATTGCGAAAGTCGAACAGATTAATGCAGTGATTAAGGCGATTTTTTTCATTTCTTGCTATTGTAAGTTTCAAAAGCAAGTACAGGTTGTTTCGCTATTGGTTCAATTCTGTTTGAAAAAAATTATTTTTCGCACGCATCTTTTTTGTGACAACAGCTCATTTCTACTTCCGTAGGCGCGGATTTGTCCTTGGTTTTTTCAGCGTTTACCGTGATTTTCGGACTGATAAATGGAATGTCGAGATTCATTCCTCGGAGAACAATAATTCCGCCGACCAGCGTTAAAATAAACGGTAGTGCCCGACGAAAGTTGATCCGTTGTTGGTTGGAAATTTTCGACATTGCGAATTGCACGAATATCATAGCAGGCATGGTGCCAATTCCGAAAAAGATCATGGCGAGTGCACTCGAACCAGGAGATCCTGCAAGAATGGCATTCAACAGAGCGGCATAAACCATTCCACAGGGAAGCAATCCATTTAATCCTCCGAGGAAAAGAAGTTTTGCGGGATTTTTAGAACGGATCACTTTACCGATAAGCTGATTGAGTCTTCGTGAAAAGAAGAGGTTGGGTGCGTGAAGTACAAGTAATCGTTGGAAAAGATGCTTCCAGGCAATCACGATAAGTACAATTCCAGAGATAATACTCAACCATTGAAGAAAGCCAAAGGTTTGAATGGTCAATCCAATAGAGCCAACAATTAGTCCCAGTGCTGCGTACGTTACTACTCGTCCGAAATTGTATTGCAAACTTCCAGACAAAATCGTTCCTGTAGATTTTCGATTTAGGGGAATCGCCATGGCAATAGGACCGCACATTCCAATGCAATGCAGACTAGAAGAAAGTCCTAAAATAAATCCGGTGATAAGAAACGTAAGCATGACTATTTATTGATGAAAATGTTTGCGCGTTGTTGGCACGGTGCATCTTCGTAGTTGAATTCAAATGCAACGTTGTAGCGACCGAGTTCCAATTTGTTCTTTTCGACCATAAATGTGCGTGTTCCAGCAATGTCAAAACTCAAATCCAATTGGTCATTGTTTGGACGCTGTAAGGACATTTTCAGATCGGAGTATGGACCTTCTGGGATTTTCACAATGAGAAAATCATCGGTTTGTGACAATTCTAATTTCTCCTCGATTTTATAAGCATTCTGAAGCTGCACAATTTCTTCCTCGTACGCCATTTCTTTTTGGTAATAATCTTCCGAAACCAAATCCACCTTTTGCGACATCAAAATGGTCGCTAGTACGATGATAAACGTGACGAACGTTCCCAATGCAATGGCAATTCCTTTTCCCCAATTCATAATTTTTCTTTTAGATATATGGACCGATTAATTTCACTGTTTTGCGACTGATTTCTTCGCCGTTCGCAATGATTTTAACGGTGACTACTTTTTTTCCTTTTTCAAATTCGCTGTAAGGGGTAAGAATAAGGAAACGTTCTTTGATTTCTTTTTCTCCTTTGAGAATGATGTGGTCATTAACAGATTTTATTCTTCCTTTTGAACCTACGAGTTCCAGACGTATTTTGAATGTTTTTCGCGTTTTGTTGGTCAATTTAACATTGAATGTGTTCTGTATCAGCCCTTCCTGATTGGTTAAGAACGTAGAACCGCGCTCTTTGAAAATGGCTGTTTCAAAATCCTGACGTGTGATGAGTAAGGTTGTCAGAACAAAGAGCAATCCAATCAACAGTGCCGTGTACGCTTTGATGCGGCGTGTCCATTGAAATCCTGTTCTGTTTTTAATGCCGTTCTCAGAAACAAAACGGATCAATCCACGTTCCATTCCAACGCCATCCATGATATCATCGCAGGCATCAATACACGCTGTACAATTCACACATTCCAACTGTGTACCGTTGCGAATGTCAATGCCCGTTGGACAAACATGCACACACTGTTTACAATCAATACAATCTCCTTTTTCAGCGGCTGCACGATCTTCTCCTTTCTTAAATTTCGCGCGATTCTCACCGCGTTTGTGATCGTATGCAACGACCATGGAATTTGGATCTAAAAGTACTCCTTGAAGTCTTCCGTAAGGACAAATGGTTGTGCAGACTTGCTCTCGAAGTCGAGCGAAAACCAAATAGAATACAGTGGTAAAAATGAGAATCGCAATGAATCCACCCAAATGTTGTCCCAATGGGGAGGTTTGAATCTTCCAAAGTTCTTCGGCACCGAGAATATAAGCCAGAAAGGTATTGGCAATCAGAAAGGAAACAATCCAGAAAATAACATGCTTGCTGACTTTCTTGAAAATTTTCTCACGATTCCAGGGCGCTTTGTCGAGTTTCTTTTGATGGGTCCAATCGCCTTCAATCCAGTATTCGATTCGCCGAAAAACCATCTCCATGAAGATCGTTTGAGGGCAGACCCAGCCACAGAAGATGCGTCCATAGATAATCGTAAAAAGGATAATAAATACTACGGCCAAAATGATGGCAATCGCAAAAAGATAAAGGTCTTGTGGCCAAAAAACTTTTCCGAAGAGCACGAATTTTCGTTCGATAATATTGAGAAGGATCGCTGGTTCCCCATTAATTTTCAAATGGGGAGCACCGAATAGGATGACGAGTAAAATGTAACTAACTATTTTACGTTTGTTGTAGAAACGACCTTTTGGTTTTTTTGGATGTATCCAAACGCGGCTGCCGTCTTCATTGACCGTGGCGATATGGTCTCTGAATGCTTCTTCCTCCTCTCGTATCTCATTATCTTCTTCGCGCATCTTCGGAAAGTTTATTTAGTCGTAGGTTAATAGTATTTATCAATCAGGTTCAACGATATCACCTTTTGGAGCAAGTCCTTTCGCTTCTGGCATACTCAAAACCCAAGAAGCTACTTGCTGTAATTGAATCGGATTCAGTTTTGTTTTGTGTTCAGGCATTCCTCCTGCAGGTCTACCGTATTTAATACTGGTGAATACATCTTTGATATCGTATCCGTAAATCCAGTTTTTATCTGTTAGGTTTGGTCCTGTATTTCCTTCTCCTTTTTCGCTGTGACAAACGGCACAAGTACTCGTGAAAATGGATTTTCCAGCAGCCAAATCAGCGGACTCTGTCATCAGCGTTACATTCGTTTCATCGACGTTCATCGCTTGTGACTTCAGGTAAGCATCAACTTCAACCTTTGCGCGAGCCATTTCTTTGTTATACGCTTCAATTTGAAGATCAGACGTTTTGAAAATGTGAAAGTTAAACAGATAGATTACAGCAAATATGATGGTTGCATAGAATCCCCAAACCCACCAAGGTGGCAAGTTATTGTCCAATTCGCGAATTCCGTCGTATTCGTGATTCATCAAAATCGTGTGCTCTTCCTCAATTGGAACAACATCGGTTAAGATCTGATTTACTTTGTGAAGTACCTGACTTTCTTCTACAACCACTTCTTCTTGTGGTTTTTTCGTCATTTTCATGAAGATATTGAAGAGACGACGCACATACACAAGCACTCCAACAAGTATCAAGTTGATCGTCAACAAGACATATAAATCCACTTTTTCGATCAACAACCACGGCATGTCCTGTGCGGCTTCACCTGGACCATTAAATTGGAAGGCAAAAGCACCGTTCGCAGACAACCCTGTGAAAGCAATGAGCAATACGATAGCTTTCAATAAGGATTCATTTTCTCGAACCTTCGATTTGAAAAAGTCACTATTGACCAAACGGATTACCGTACCAGACATCATGATGATGGCAATAAGTAAGACGATTGTCAAGGTAATTAGTACATAGAACATATTGAGGTTCTCTTTGTAATTGGGTGTGACTGTCGTTTCGGTGACAACGCCATCCGTGGTAGTTGCTGCAACTTCAGGAGCCCAAGCGTCAACATAGCTTAATATGGCATCTACATCCGCTGGAGTTACCTGTTGCGCAGGCATCACTGTTTGACTAAATCCTTTGATCGCTGCAGCCATTTGACTTTTCTCTGAAGCGATGAGTTCTGCCGAATTTCCTACCCATTCATAGAGGTACTCTAATTCGCCAGCCCCTTCCCATTTAGCGCGTACGCCTTGGAGTTGTGGTCCCGTTGATTTTCTATCAAGGGCGTGACAGGTGCTGCACTTCGATTTAAAGAGTTGTTGCCCATCTTGAGCGTTCAACTGTTGAGAAGTGATAATTACTAGTGCTGCGAAAAACCATTTTAGTGTCTTCATGTTGATTCGTTTAGTCATTGGGTGTTTCCGTGAAAGTTCCTTCTTCTTCGAGTTCGAGCGGAATATTGCTCAATTCTTCAATCTGTGATTTCTTCATGCGAACAACATATAAAAGCACAAGAGTGAAAAACGTTGTAAAGATGAGTAAGGACAGGATTGGGAAAATTGAAATTCCGTCAATGCTTGTCAAGTTGTATGAGATAAACCGTAACATAATTGATTATTTTTTAGCGGTTTTTGATTCTTTCTTAATATCGGTACCTAGTCGTTGCAAGTAGGCAATCAACGCGACAACCTCTCTCGATTTCACCTGATTGATCAATGCTTTCTTGTCCAATTTTTTCAATTCCTCTTCTGGAATTTTCGACATTTGCCATTCTACAATTACTTCGGCGATCTCTTCGGCTTGTTTCAGAGCGTCCTTTTTGGCTTGTTTTTCGTAGCCTTTTTCGTAAGGAACACCCAAAGTACGCATGGCATTAATTTTCTTTTCGATCATGGATAAATCCAACGTGTTGTCATCAAACATCCACGTGTAAGCCGGCATCACAGATCCTTGAGAAACGTCTTTTGGATCACGCATGTGACGGTAGTGCCAAACGTTGTCACGTCGACCGCCTTCTCTAGCCAGGTCAGGTCCTGTACGTTTGGATCCCCATTGGAATGGGTGATCGTATACGAATTCACCAGATTTCGAGTATTCTCCGTAGCGTTCCGTTTCGAAGCGGAGTGGACGGATCATTTGAGAGTGACAGTTGTAACATCCTTCTCGGATATATATGTCGCGTCCTTCCAACTCGAGAGCAGAGTAGGGCTGTACACTGTCGATGGTTTTAATATTGCTTTTTACAATCATCGTAGGAATGATCTCCACGATTCCACCGATCGCAACAACAACAATACTCACCAAGATCATACGAACAGGACGTCTTTCAATAGCTCTGTGCCAGTATTCGCGACCTGCACTTGGTTTTTCTGGTGCCAATCGAAGGTTTGCTGCTTCTGCAGGTTCTTCCGCCTGGAAGCTTCCCATTCTAGATGTTTTGATCAAGTTGTAGAACATCATAACGGCTCCTGTGATGAACAACAATCCTCCAATGGTTCTCAATACATAGTAAGGTGCCAAAGCGATTTGCGTTTCAAGGAATTCAGGGCTTTTCAACATTCCATTCGGTTCAAAATCTTGCCACATCAACCCTTGTACAAATCCAG
>JBNKGN010000054.1:0-13642 GCA_050289845.1 Crocinitomicaceae bacterium
ATGCTTTTGGTCTTCTCTGGATCGGATTGGTGCAAACCATGTATCAAATTAGCACGAGGTATTTTTGCCACGGAACCCTTCAAAGCCTTTGCGAAAGACAGTTTGGTGCTGGTCAATTTGGACTTTCCTGTTGGGAAATCGAAACAACCGTCAAAGGAAGAACAAGATGCGCGAGATGCTATTGCCGATCGATTCAACAAGGAAGGCGTATTTCCTTCGGTGATTCTTTTGTCTCCAGATGAAAAACAACTGGGCAAGACGGGGTATCTCAGCCTGCCACCACGCGGTTATATCGACCATTTGAAGTCTTTTCTGACAAACTATGTATATGGCGACAAAGCGGCACTGGATACCTACAAACTACAAGGAGACTTTTTGTTGATGGGATCCAAATTTGAAATTGCCGCCATTAGTACAGACAGTGCTCTAGCGCGAAATGCAGTGGAATTGGCAAAGGATGAAATCGTACGGATTGAGTCGCTCATTTCTTCTTGGGATGCACATTCGGAGACTTTTAAAATCAATGCCAACGCTGGAATGAAGAAAACAAAGGTTTCGAAAGAATTGTATGATTTGATCGCACGTTCGAAAAAAATATCGGAACTGACGAACGGTGCGTTTGACATCTCCTTTGCTTCCATTCAGAAGATTTGGACCTTTGATCGCACAGAAGTTTCCATGCCTTCGGAAGAGCAATTGGCCGCTTCTGTCGCTAAAATTAACTATCAAAACATCCTTCTTGATCCATCGGATACCACTGTCTTTCTCAAAGAATCGGGCATGAAAATCGGATTTGGGGCAATCGGAAAAGGCTATGCCGCGAACAAAGCCAAAGAATTGATGCGCGCGATGGGGATTGAAAGTGGTATGGTGAATGCTGGAGGTGATTTAATTGCCTGGGGGGATGGTTTTCAAGGCGAAACATGGCGGATTGGAATTGCGGATCCAAACAAAGTTAAAGGCGTTATCTCCTGGATAGAAGTCAATGATATGGCTGTCGTTACTTCCGGTGATTATGAACGCTATGCTTTGATCAATGGTAAGAAATACTCACATATTATCGATCCGAGAACAGGAATGCCTGCTTCAGGGTTGAAAAGCGTTACCATCATTTGCGCAGATGCAGAAATAGCGGATGGTTTGGCGACTTCCGTTTCTGTTTTGGGTGCCGAAAAAGGAATGGAATTGATTAATGAAATGCCTGGAGTCGAGTGTATTTTAATTCTGGAAGGAAACGAAATCAGATCTTCTGAAAATATTGAACTCAGTTATCTCACAAATGAATAATTCTATGAAAATGATCAAATACGTAGCGTTAATTGCGCTTTTCAGCAGTTTGAATGGATGCGCTTCCGTCAAAGGATATCAAAAAATGTATCTCAACGATGCGTGCATGGAATTGGGCGTTGACGCAATCGAAGGTGGTGAATTTGCATTTCAATCGTATCGGGAAGGCGCTTCTGGTGGTACGGGTGGTAAAGTTGGTGGCGGATGCGGTTGCAATTAATAATAACGTGCTTTTGCTGCTTCCTTGTTCTTCTTGGGCGGACGCAAGTAGATTCCATTTTCGTGGATTCAGCACAAACAAAATTAGATCCCGTGAAAGTGAACTTCATGTATTCGTATTACGAACAAGATGGACTCCACTCACCTGTTACCGGTGGCATTGGAGACGAAGCACTTAAGGACAATGCGTTTAAAGTCAGTGCCTATATTCCGCTGAATAAAAAGACCGATTTCAATATTTTGGTAGGGATTGATCTCTATACTTCGGCTTCGACAGACAATATTGACAATGAGTACGATTATTACGTTGAAACTTCAGCTTCGTATGCCGATGAGCGAAAATATGGCGTCATTGGAATTACGCGTAAGAACGAGGAAAAGAAACGTTCATGGTCTTTTAATGTAGGAATGTCAACAGAATGGGATGTGAATTCGGTGAACGCGGACATCACATATTCCAAGCAAACGAGAGACGAAAATACAGCAATTCAGATCAAGGGAAGTTACTTTCGGGATGATTGGGATCTCATCTACCCTACTGAATTTCGAATTGACGCTTTAAACGGAGGACATTACCTAACGGAGCACATTCGACATTTATCCAATGGTGCTTTTTCGATACAACATAACTTTAGCAAACGCCTGAAAGCGATGGTGTCTCTTGAGTCTGTCTATCAGTCTGGATTGCTGTCAACGCCGTTTCATCGCGTTTACTTCGGAGATTCCATCGCACACGATATTGAGCGGTTGCCAAATCACAAATTGAAAATCCCGGTAACTTTTTTTGCGAATTACTACCTCTCCAATCGCTTGATTACCAAATTAAATTATCGGTTCTATTGGGACGATTTCAATACCACGGCGCATACGATAGAATTACAGCTCCCAATCAAAGTTTTACCCTTTCTGCGCATGATTCCCTTTTACCGATTTCATACGCAAACGGCAGCAAAATACTTCAAACCATTCGCACAGCACGTAGCGTCTGATTCTTACTACACTTCGGATTTTGATCTGTCCGCATTTACAACGCACAAAATGGGAATCGGATGGCAATATTCACCGCTTTACGGCATTTTCAAAAAGCAACATTACGGAACGCGAAAACACGAATTTACGTTCAAAAAAATCGAGTTCCGAACAGCTAAGTACTTCCGCTACAATCAAGACGGACTTATTCTTAAATCATACATAGCCACACTTGGCCTTACCTTTTCAATCCACTAATTATGAAAAAAAGAATCGAATTACTACTCAAAAAATGGCACATTGCAGCCATAGGCGTTTTCTTCGCCTGTAACTCACTCTTTGCGCAATGGAACACAACGGTCATTGGAACAATGCCAGGGACGAATGCACTTGGAATCGCCATGGCAGACGGTCGAAACGATGGAGTGAATCGCGTTTATGCGACAACAGACACAGAAATTTATGAATGGTCGTACAACGGAACTTCATGGACGAGTACACTTGTAACGACGGGCCTCTCGCCTACACTACTTTCCATTGCTGCGGGCGACGGAAGAAACGACGGCACAACACGCATTTATTTTGTGGATTGGGCTACAGGAGGAGCTTTGTACGAGGCTACCTGGAACGGGAGTAGTTGGAATACACTTACCATAGGAACACCTCCAGGAGGGACGCATTCCTCTGGTGTGACTTTGGGATCAGGAAGAAACGATGGGGTTACACGCGTTTACACACTTGGAAGTTATGGGGTGTATGAATATTCCTGGAACGGAAGCAGTTGGAATCAACTCGCAGTGGCCAATAATTGGTCGGAAACGAATGGATTTGTGGGAGATGCGCGCAACGACGGCACCGATCGCCTGATTTTTAATGCAAGTTGTAACTGGGAATCGACGTGGAATGGAAGTTCGTACACGACCGTTGGCTTGTCGCCTTGTGGGAGTTCACAAAGTGCTGATGCGGTTGAAATTGGTACTGGAAGAAATGACGGTGTCAATCGGGTTTATGTGAATACAGAAGTGGCGGGAAGAATTGAGTACACGTGGAATGGCAG
Organism: Crocinitomicaceae bacterium; assembly: GCA_050289845.1. Classification (GTDB taxonomy): domain Bacteria; phylum Bacteroidota; class Bacteroidia; order Flavobacteriales_D; family Crocinitomicaceae; genus UBA4466. Next base: position 3,533 of record JBNKGN010000054.1, read on the forward strand.
CGCTTACACAGCAACAACCATACGACCGACAGGACACCGCGGGGATATCCATTTGGCGCAATTGCACAGTGATCAACAAACGCGTGTTTACATGACAAATGCCAGTCACGGAATCGTTCCAGCAGGAGATTTGATGGAATATACATGGAACAGTACCACTTCGCAATGGAGTCAAACAAGCACGGTTCTGAGTGCTGTAAGCGGGGCGACTTCGTTCATCGAAGCGGGAGATGGACGTAACGATAATGTGATTCGACTTTATGCGCCCAATTTTAGTACTGGGGAAATTTTGGAGATCACCTCTACTACTCCCAATAACTTGTGCGCAACGATGAGCACGACGAATACTACGATCGCTGCTAATTGTACCGCTTCCAATGGTTCGGCGACAGTCACAGGAATTGGCGGTACGGCTCCGTATTCGTATCAATGGGATACGGCTGCGGGAAATCAGACGACGTCGACCGCTACGGGATTAACTGCGGGATCGTACAATTGTACCGTTTCAGATGCGGCAGGATGTACAGCTCTTGCGAATGTCGTTGTTAACGCGGCACCGTCTACGCTTACGAATACAATGACTACTGTTGATGCGACTTGCGGAAGTACGAATGGTTCGGCAACTGCCAATCCAGCCAACGGGGCAGCACCTTATACCTATCAATGGGATGCTGCTGCTGGGAATCAAACAAGTGCGCTTGCAACAGGACTCGGTGCGGGTGGATATTCAGTGACCATTACGGACAATAATGGATGTACAGTGACAGATGTGGCTTCGATAAGCAATATTGGTGCTCCAAGTGTCACCATGGCGCAAACAGATGTTCTTTGCTTTGGCGATTCGAACGGATCTGCCACCGTAGCTGCTTCTGGTGGAACGCCCCCTTATTCATACGCATGGAACGATCCGAATGCTTCTACGGGGGCTACGGCGTCAGGATTGGGAGCAGGTACGTATGTTGTCACGATTACAGATCAAACTGGGTGTGCTGCTGTAGCTTCTGTTACGATTATCGCACCCAACCCCCTCGTATCGACGATGGTTCCAACGATCACTTCTAGTGCAGCGATTGACGTAACGGTTACTGGAGGAAATCCCCCTTACGTATTTGCCTGGAATACTGGTGCGACAACAGAAGATCTAACGGGACTTTCAAACGGTACGTATTCTGTGACTATTTCCGATGCGAACAATTGCGTTCTTCAGGATACGTTGACTATTTCCACAGTTGCTATTCCTGAAATTGAACCGATGCGTTTTATGCTTTATCCGAATCCAGCCAATCATGTTTTGTATTTCAGATTTGATCAAACAGCAGATTACCAAATCGAATTTTACACGTTGAGTGGTGAGCGCATCAAGTCATTATCAAACGATGGAATGAATGAAATTGCAGTAGATGTGAGTGCTATGGCTCCTGGAATGTATATGGCTAAAGTGACGCATCAGAATCAAATTGGCTTCGAACGGTTTACTATCTTTAAATAAATAACCTTGGTTCTTGAACCACAAAACACTGGAATTATGAAGTATTTCTCGGTTTTTCTTTTCATTGCGGGATTTTTAGCCATTAGTACGTCTTGTGCTACTGTCGAAGATATCACGCAGTACGCGCCTATTGAAACGTTTCCTGCGGATACCCTGCTCGGTGCTATCTCTTCAAAAAAGGCAATGATTGTCGTAGCGCATGATGATGATATGACGATTATGAGTGGAACAATTAGCCAGTTGAACGCCGAAGGTTGGGAGATTCAAACGATCAGTTTTAAAATTGCACCGGACAGAGATTTGGCACATACGAATGCCTGTAAGGAAATTCTTGACTCAGTGCTGTTTTACCCGGTAGCCTCAGAAGAAGTTCGATTGGACCTGGATACCAACACTTTTCCCTATCGTGCGCTGGATCCAAAAATATTTCCTGAGATTTTCAATCAAGCACTTTTTACAGAGGTTGTGACAAAAGAAATCAATGCATTTCAACCTACGGTGCTTTTTACATTGGACAATGAAATCGGAGGGTACGGCCATCCCGATCATGTATTTGTGAGTCAAACAGTGTTAGATCTCGCGCAATCTGGAGCAATTACGCCTTCGTTTATCTATCAGGGAGTTTATACGGATCACATGGAGAGTACGATCATGGAACGGCATTCTCAAAAAATGATCCAATGGGGCTTTTCTGGTGATGGATGGGAACATGCGTTAAAGACGTATGGTGTCGAAGGAACACCTGAGCCCACTGTTCAAATTGACATTCAGGCGCAAGCAGAGAAAAAAATGGCGTATTTGCGATCGTACAACGAAAGAGAGCGAAAAACAATTGGGTTTTATATTCCTGCATTTGAAGAATATTCGGCTGAAGCATACTTCCATGTGTTTAACAGAGAGTTTTTCAGAGTGATAAAGATTGATTAAAAGGCAATAAGACCGTCGTGTCAAAAAAAAAGAATACAACAAACCATAAACCAGAAAGGAGTATTTGATGTAAATCATTGCTCCTTTTTTTGTGCGATTAACTGTATGGTCGTATCATACAAGGATTCGCGTGTCATTTTTGCCTTCAGCCAGGCATAAAAGCACATTAGGAAAATATCTTCTTCGCCCGAATGGTGCCAGGGAATTGTCTTCTCTACTTGATTTTTGAATTCTTGCGTTGTTACGTTGAAAGGTGCGCTCATGTACTGATGGATCAGCTTCAAAAAGGGGCGAATGGCCTTGAAAGGTTCTGTTTGAAAAAGCTTCCCGTATTTTCGAGTAAGGCTGTGTATTCGAGATTGAACAAAATCGACATTCCCCAATTCGATGTGCAGCAAGATTTCGATATACCGACGATTCAACAGCCAATCTTGTCCAACACGCTGCTGATACCAGTGATCCGTATGTTGAAAACGACCTAAAATCCGCTGGGTTTCTTGCAATTCGCCTTGTTGAAAGTGAATCATTGCCCTGGTTAACAATGGATTTAAGAGGTCGGACAACGTGTAGTATTTGGATTCAAAGACAGTATTCAGTGTCGTAATGGCTTCGTCAACGTTTCCTATAAAATTGAGGTTTAAGGCGTGTAGTGTGGACCATTGTATCCAACGCTCTCTGAAAAATTTACGATTGAAGCGTTCCATTTGGTGCTGCATCCGCTGTAAATAGTGTTCACTCTTCGAAAAATCACGCTGTCGGAAATAGATGTTGGCGACTAAATACAACACGTCTATATGATAGATTAAAGTGCGTTCTGCGTCCACTGCTGTCCCTGCCAAGGCGTCAATTCGATGCGTGAAGTACAAGTCCACCCAATAATAGTTTTTACGCTGAAAAGCGGTCAAATCGGCAATTTGGGCTAATTGAAATAAGGTTTGGAAATTGTCGATTGCCGTTTGTGGAAGATTGAATTGTGCGTAATGCGCTTCGATTTCCTGGGCCAATCCTTTTGCACTCCTTCCCTGTCCAAATTCTTCGGATTGAAAAGCAGATCGCATCTGTGCGTGCGCGAGATTTACTTGAAACGCCTGTTGGTTGGCAACAAGATTCTTTTGGGCTTTTTCAAAAAGTACCGTACGCGCGGAAATATCCAGAAGGTGGGCGTAATTAATAGCGGTTTGATAAATCTCACTGAGCAATCCAAAATGATTCAATTCTAGGGCTTTAGATTCTGCTTTTTGAAGTGTTTGTTGCGCTAATTTGAAATGATCGTGGGCATACATTCGTCGAGCCAAAACAAGCCAGCGAATCACATCAATTTCCGAACTGACCTCGCGTTCCAAAACTTTATTTCCAAGGAATTCGAGCAAACGATCTTGCAATCGTTTCTTGGCGACGTTGAAAGAATTAGCTCCCATCTGTAAACGCGCTTGCTTTTCTTTTCCGTCGAGAAATTGTTTGAACAAAGTGATATTGGTACCAATGGAACGCTTGTTTCTACGGTCTAGCCATTGGATAAATTCCGTTTTTTCTGCAGTTGACAATGTAGCAATTAGCTGTTTTAGCATTTATTAATGGTAATTATTAGTAATTATAAATAATTGATATATAGATATATGAATATTTACAAATGTAAATTATATAGTAAGATACTATAATTTTTTGATTTTTGTTCGTCCGAATAGAACCGCAACTTTGATCTCGTAACCATAAAAACAAATACAGATGGACTATCAAACAATTTCAACACCAGAGAAAGTGGTCGCAAACAAAGAGAAAGCGATGAATTCAAGTATGAAACCAACTCCCGCATTTATAGGTGCATCCTGGGCTGCTCTGGGAATTGGTGTCATTTCGTACTGTGCGGGGCTGTGGAATGCCACGATGGAGCTAAACGAGAAAGGTTATTACTTCGCCTTACTCCTCTTTGGTTTGTTTTCAGCGATTTCCGTACAGAAGTGCGTTCGCGACAAAGCAGAGGGGATCGAAGTTACCGACTTGTACTATGGTTTAAGTTGGGTAATGACAATCGTGTGCATTGTACTTCTAATCGTTGGTTTGCGAAATGCCCAATTGGATTTAAGTGAAAAAGGATTCTACGGAATGGCATATACCTTGGGACTTTTTGCTTCCATTGCGGTTCAGAAAAATACGCGGGATGCAAAATTACTAAAGTAAGATTCGAAAAATCAGTGCTTCGTAAGAGGTCTTCCTTCGGGGGGACCTTTTTTACGTTTGCAATATTTTGTGAAATCTGTGCTATTTTTAGCAGTATGAAATGGATGATTCTTGTTTTTATCGGTATGTCCACATGCAGTTTTTGCCAAAATGATTCGTTAAGCGTACAGTTTGGTACTTCTAATGAGGAAAATTGCATTGTTCTGCATTCGGCTACTCATTCTTATAGGATTGAATCGCAAGAAAAACAGCAACTGCCAGCACTGAAATACACCAATTTTTTCGATCCAGGCTACGTCAATGATTTCTATACGCCGCGTCCTGATATTCGACTCCGACCCTTTCATTTTGAAGGTCTTACACTGAATGCATTCATCGAAGGAATCTCGGATCAAGAAGCTTTTCGATACGATGACGAAATTTGGGTGCCTATGACTCGAAAAGAAACCATTGAATTTATAGCGAAGAAATTCGGTGATACGATTTACCCCGTGAAACTCGAAGATTCCTATCGAATTTATGGTTTGGTTAAAAACACGGCGCCGGAAGAGCAATGGCCAAAAGTTCAGACGACGGATTCTATGGAAATACAAGGTGGGATTGTCACTGGTGTATTTATGGCTCCCAAAATGACCTATTGGCGAAAAACATCGTTTCAAGATCTTCATCCAGAAACCTGGGATTCCATTCAAAAAAGCTTCGGCATGATGCGCGATGAACGTTATCAGGAAAAAGTAGATTCACTCCTCCACCCTTTTTATCTGTCCGCATACGAAGTAACCAACAAAGAATACCGTGAATTCACGGACTGGGTGCGGGATTCCATCGCTAGGGAGTATTTATTTCAGCACGTTGCCTCTAACAAAAAGGCGTCTAAAATGATCTGCAATTGTTCGGAAAAGGTAGATGTACAATTGTCGAATCGCACGGAAGTTCGAAAGAAATGCCGACTTAATTGGGACTTTCAGTTCTCATACACAGATCCAGAGTATGTAGAGATATTGGCTCCAATGTATTTTCCACAGCCAGAACGATTTTACAAGCGCCGAGAGATGAATGTGAGTCGTTTGAGTTATCAAAATGCCAATGGCGAATTCATTGCTATTTATCCAGATACCAGTCAATTTTATGCGCTAAATTCAATTTGGAGCGATCTATATGCGGTGACGTATTTTTGGCACCCTGCCTACGATCGCTATCCGGTGGTGAATATTTCGTATCATCAAATTCAGGCTTTTCTTGAATGGAAGACAATTCAGATAAATCGAAATTTAAAACATGGTCGCCTCGAGATTCGTCTTCCGTCGCTTTATCACTATGAGATTGCAGCTAAATACGCCTTCAATTTTGAACGTGAATGGGAAGTTACCGACCGACCGAATACCTCTTTCACTTCGCGGCAACGGAATGTAAGGGAATATGGATCATTTCTGAATCGTGTTTCGCGTCCACTTAACACCAGCGGAACGGAAGCTTCAAAGGATGATGAGTTGTTTCATCGATGGTATCACACGCGCTATAACAAGTATTTTTCGTTTTTAACGGGAAATGTATCGGAAATCGTTGCGGATCAGGTTACAGCCGAGAAACTTACGTATTACGAGATGAAAGACGCGGTGGCGGGACCTGCTTGTTTTGTGCTTGGGGAGAATTATAGTCTGGAGATCAACGGGAATCAAGGCGATTCGTACAATTCTGTATTTTACAAGCAGGCATTAGGAGTAAATGCTTCGAATTCGTTTACAGGGTTTCGATTGTTGTACATTTATCACGAGGAGTGATTTTGATATTTTGAGAGTATACATTTTCGCTTTAACTCATAACACCTGTACATCGGGGCTTTCCGAGAAGTTTGGATAAAAGAAAACCTGTGAAAGATTTCACAGGTTTTCCACGCATCTATGCAAAAGAATTTATTTTTTAATGACCTGAATCGTCGATGTATTTCCTAGTTCATTGGACAGTTTTAACAGGTAAACCCCTGCTGGCTGCTCAATCATCAATTCAAAGGAAGTACTTTTCGAAGTGGTGCTTTGAACCAATTTTCCTTCCAATGAGTACAATTCAATAGAAATCGCACCTTGAAATTCTGAGAATTGAATCTCAATCAATCCATTTGTTGGATTTGGATAAACGGTGAAATCAGCTCCCCAGAAATTCTCAACAATTCCAATGGTGGTAATAGCTGTGCATGCCGAAGTATCCGTACATGAATTCTCTGTAATAGCCACAGCATAATTTCCATTCGAGGTTGGTGTAAACGTAGCATTTGTTTCTCCAGAGATAACACTGTAGCCATTGTCGCAATCGAGCCATTGATACGTTGCTCCTGCGGTATTCGCTGAGAGTACATTGTTGCTTACCGATGTTGTAACATCAACAGAATTGACGGTTAAGTTAAGGGTCACAATTGAATCACATCCATTTGCAGCGCCTCCCGTGAACGTGTACGTAGCTGTATTTTCATCTGTTGTATACGTGTTTCCATCAATCCATGTATACGAACCACATGACGATTGAACGTCTATCCCCGTGCTTGCTGATAATAGAGTAAAGTTCAGTGTCACAATTGAATCACAACCATTGGCAGCGCCACCTAGAATCGCATATGTTGCCGCATTTTCATCGGCTGAATAGGTATTTCCGTCAAGCCATGTTATCGGTGTACATGATGATTGAACATCAACCCCAGTGCTTGCTGTTAACAAGGTGAAATTAAGTGTAACGACTGAATCGCAACCATTGGTTGCACCTCCAGGAATAGCATACGTTGCTGCATTTTCATCGGCTGAATAGGTATTTCCGTCAAGCCATGTAATCGGTGAGCACGATGATTGAACATCAACACCTGTCGAAGGAGTAAGCAAGGTGAAATCCAATGTTACCAATGAATCACATCCATTCACGGATCCATTTGATAGTAAATACGTTGCAGTATTGTTTGATGATGTGTAGTTGTTTCCATCGATCCACGTAATAGGGCCGCAAGATGTTTGGGTGTCAACACCATTCACTACTCCAGATGTTTGATTCAAGGTAGAAATCGTTGCCCCAGATGAGATCCAATTTGAAGTTGTTCCAGACAATCCGAATCCATTTAACGTGCCGTTGTAGTTTGTCGTGAGATCAGGTAGTGTCGTAATTCCCGTATTTGTTCCACCTGCAGTTCCTTCGTTGAATTTATAGTAGGCGACCATGTTGGGTTGCGTTGCAGTGTATTCGGTTGTGTAAGAGGATTGGATTTCACACGGTGTTCTAATATCGTCCCAAATTCTCACTTCATCAATTCGACCAGGAAAGTATTGCGCATTGTTGGTGCGACTTCCAATAGTCATAAGGTTATCACTTCCAGTACTCGAGCTTCCCCCAGCAGTAGTAGCTTGAGGAATACCATTGAAAAATATTTGTATCTGTTGGGTCGAAGCATCCCATGTACATGCAACGTGCGTCCATTGATTTGCTGGCAATCCCGCATTTGTCGTTTGACTAGCAGTGTTATTGACGTAGAAGTAAATACTATTCCCTGTCGCAATTGAAAGCGAAACAAAACTGGAAGTTGTAAACTGCGCAAAGACAATTCGAGAAAAAACATTTCCTTCAGGATACACCCACGCTTCGATTGTTAAATCGTTTGCGGCAACATTGTTAAAAACCGTTGGAAGTGCTGTAGAGACATTGTTATTGACACCGTTAAAGTGTAAGCAATTCCCTGGTGATTGCCCAAATGATACACCTGCAAAGAGTGTCAGGGCAATTAATAAAAGTTTCGTTTTCATAAAAAAATGTATGTATTATCGTAGATCGCAAAAGTACCTATTCTTCACTCAAACAAAGCGATAAGGAGGGATTAAAATTAAATGGCATTGCAGTAGAATACCTTAAGGACACAAGATTAATACAGATAACAGCGGTAATTGTCTCAGCGCTGAGAACGGAGGTTAGATGGTTGTGCATTTATCACGAGGAGTGATTTTGATAACCACTCGAACCAATTCAAATTAAGCGATCCTATCCTATCGCTACCCCAATTCTAAATTCTTACCGAACCGATTCAATCCAGCAGTGCGATGGCTTTTCCATCGGCATTTTCTACCCAGCCGATTGTTTTGCGGAAATTTCCCGTCAATTGACTGTCATAATCGCATGTGCTATTTTCGGTAGACAGTTTCATTGAAAAATCAATGCGCTTTGTTTTTCCTTTCCAGACCAATATTTTGTAACGGAACTTTATTCCTGCTGCCGTCGCTTGATCTTGAATCGCCTGCAATTTTGAATCGGGCATATTCCGCTCTATCACAAAGGTTTTTGTTGTGGTCTTCAGCGAGGTCGAATCGTCGGCACGCGGCGGCGCAATGGGGATTAACGTCTGGCTTTCATTCGAAGTTGCCATTTCTTCTAAAGGTTTTGTTTCTAATTTCTCGAGTGCCATAGCGTGCTTTTTGCCGGGAATCAACTCTTTTTTTACCACTTTTTTGGCATTGTCGTAGTACGTAATTGAGGTATTTCCTTCGGAGTCCACATCGATTTCTTTGTTCTCTAATTCCGTTGTGTGTGCCGCAGTAAATTGGGGTGGCGCTTCCAATTGACTCGGTAGTAAAAGAATCGTAATGAGGGTGGATGCGCTTAAAATAGTACTGATCATGATTATGAGTTTTAAAGGTTTAGCGAGCAATCCCCATGAAATGAGAATCACTTCAAAAAATCCAACACCTTTTGCTTTGAGGAATTGACGCGAAGCATCACGAAAGGATTGTTCAGAAGGCGAACTTTGAACACTGGAAAATAGCTGATTCAATTTATCTTCTTTCATAACGTTTCAGTTCCTGTTTTATATGCCGATTCAAAACTGAGAATTTCAAGCAATCGCTTTCTTCCTCTGTGTAATCGTTGCTTTACAGCGTCTTCACTGACTTCCTGGATGATAGCTATTTCTTTGATTTTAAATCCGGAGATTTCAAAGAGAATAATGGCTTCTTTTTGATCGGTCGGCAAACACGCCAATGCTTCATAAAGGAGTCGATGTTCCGTTCGCATATCTGTCCCTTCTTCCATCTGAGTTGAAAGATCTTCGAGAATTTCGCGGTTCTCGGGACGCATTTTTCGGTTCGCGTTAGCCAAAATACGCAGACTGATCCCGCATAGAAACGACAGGAAAGATTCCTCCTTTTTTAAGTTGTCGAACTTATCGAAAGCAATTAATAAGGTTTCATGCACCAAATCCGATGGCTCCATTTCTCCGTACACGCGCACTCTGCAGAATCGTTCGAACGGTTCGTGCACGGATTGGTAAAGACGTAAAAATCGGATATGCTGCTTGTTTTTCAACTCCTCTTTGGTGTTTAATCTCATAGTGTCATGAAATCCCAAAAGGTGACACCATCAATCGTAAAAGATAAAAATACAGTGAAAATGATCGACTCCGCAACATCTTGTGTCGCTTCAATCTCAATTCCCAAATCTCTTCGTGCTAAATTCTTCCTTTCCGCTCTTCCCCTTTCCTTATTTCTCCATCTTTG
>JBNKGN010000055.1:0-13641 GCA_050289845.1 Crocinitomicaceae bacterium
CTCCTGCAGCGAGTTGCATTCCGCACTGGCGTTTCCGGCCGCCAGGGCGATCCCGGCGGCGATCAGGGCAGCAGCGGTTCTTTTCATCAAAGGTCCCCTCGGATTCTGGGTTTCAAATCGGTTTCGCCGACATTTATAAAGGGCAATTCCTCCAACATTCCCAATCCAATCGTACCTTGATCGAGGTCTTCGACGTTCTTTCCGTTGGTCAAGAAAGGATGGTTGTGTCCAGCGTTAACATAACTCATGTGACGACTGTTCGCATCGTAATGCGCAATAAAAAAGGTAATAAACTTCTCTCCTTTCGCGCTGTTCATGACTTTCTTGTTGAGTTCTTCCATCAAACTCGCCATGTCAAAGCGTTTGTATTGAAAAAGGGTTCGTAAAGTCGCCTGGAAATTTGCCATGAGCATTGCCGCACTGATTCCTTTCCCTGAAACATCGGCAATACAAATAATGTATTCTTCGTCACCGAGAGGAATAAAATCGTAGTAATCCCCTCCCACTTCGTGACGCGGTTTGTACATCGCCGAAATATCCATCCGTTTGTTGGTCGGCAACTCTGATGGAAACAACAATTGTTGCATCGTTGAGGCAATTTCCAATTCTTTCTTTAGGCGTTCTTGCTTGATATTTAAACGGGTCATTCGTTTGTTTTCAATCGCCACGACAATAATATTCGCCAGCGTTTGAATGAAACTCATGTAATTGATATCGGAACTTAATTTGCCATCGTATTCGATGCCTTTGATCAGTAAATACGCCAGCGCAACCTCCTTGTGAAAAACAGGTACAATAACATCAAACTCGCTCAATAAAGGTGAATGCGACGACTCAATCATCGTGATCTCTTTGAAACGTCCCAATTCCTTCGGAATATCAAAATGTCCCACCTTTCCCTTCAAGCCTACTCTCAGAAGGCAATTCCATTCGTCTTGTTTATTGAATAGAATAAACTTATCGTAGCCCAATTGTTCTTTCACTATGAACGAAAACAGGCGTGTTAATTCAGAAACGTCTTTATTAAGATTGATGGCTTTCGTGATCTCCAACAGCGAATTGAGCTTAAAATCTTTAAGCTGGATTTGATGTTCTAAATGCTGAAAAGCCTTGTTGTGCATTATAAATTTTCTAAAATTTCTGGTAGTTTGCGCAATGCTGCCACCTCTCTGAACTTCGCTCTAGCTTCACCGCACGGACTTCCGAGATAAGATTTCCCTCCTTCGAGACTNCGTCCAACACCAGCTTGTCCGAGCACGACAGCACCTTCACCGATGACTACGTCACTCACTACACCAACCTGGCCCCAGAGCGTAACGTGATCTTCGATCGTGACACAACCTGCAACACCAACATTCGCAGCCATTAGGCAATGTTTACCAACAACTGTATCGTGACCGATATGCACCTGATTGTCCAGTTTTGTGCCTTCTCCAATAATAGTCATCGCAGAAACGCCTGCATCAACCGTGCAAAGCGCACCAATCTCCACATTTTTATGAAGATGTACCGCTCCACATGAATGCATGCGATCAAATCCCGTTGGTTTCTTTTTGTAATAGAATGCGTAATGCCCGATCACCGTATTGGAACCAACAACAACGTTTTCGTCAAGAACACAGCGATCTCCGATAATAGCCCCTGGATATAGCGTCACGTTTTTACCGATCGTTACATCGTTTCCAATAGTCACATTGGGGTAGATTGTGGCTGATGGATCTACTATTGAGCGTTCTCCAATGGCACTCGTCCATGGAATCGTTGGCGCAAAATGGCGGGTCAATTTGTTGTAATCGTCGAACGGCTGCGCAGAAATAATGAGTCCTTTTCCTTCGGGACAATCCACTTCCTGATCAATCAAAATAGTCGTCGCGGCACTTTTCAATGCTTTTTGGTAGTATTTCGGATGATCCACAAACATCAAATCTCCAGGCTCAACACGGTGAATTTCATTAATGCCAGTCACTACATGATTGGCGTCACCAACGAATTTACCATGGATCAATGCGGCAATTTCCTCTAACGTATATTCTCTATTAAGCTTCATAACGGGTATTATCTTAGTAAAGATAAGGCGATGTCACCTCTGATTCCGATCGTTTTAGAAATGTTATGAGCGACTTCCTGTTGATAGCATTGAACCGAATTTGCGATCAATTGTATCAGAAGAAAACGATTACTTATGAAAACAAATTTGTTCTGTTTCTTCTTGCTCTTCTTTGCCTATACGAATTTCGCGCAAACCGCAGTCATTTCTAACAAAAGTCATCAAAGCGACCTCGAGCAATTGCCAGATGCGGTAGACCATTTCGGCGCTGTGATGGAACCACCTGTTTACGACACCATCATTAAAATCGACGCGCATTGTGTTATTCAGATAGGCAGTCGTTACCACGAAACGAATCGTTTTCGGGACACGGTCTGCAATTATTGGTACTATGAGCAAGAAAATTACGCTGAGAAAAAAATTCAAGAATATCATGGTAAAAACACGCTGTTGATAGGATTTGAGAAAGAAAGTATCAATTCCAATGGTGACGATCGACCTTTTGGTGGACGTCAACGCAAACAATCCTCAACGTTGTTGTTCCTCCTTTTGATCCTCACAAGTACAAGCGTCTACATTTCCCTTCCTTTTCTCCGCCGAAATAAATCCAACCTTTAATTGAAAATTATGTTACAAAAAATTACGCTTTTCACAGCGCTTTTATTGGGCTCAACCACCTTTGCCCAAACTTCCGTTATTAGCACAAAAAGTCACAATGCGACGTTAAAAGATCTAACGAATGCTGAAGACAACTTCGGAGAACGCGAAATGAATTATCCCCCCGTTCAACTGCAACAAACATCCCCTCCTAACTTTACGACAGCCGTACAATTTGAAGTTTTAACTAAAATCGACGAACACTGTGTTATCAGAAAAGGGAAGGCTGCTGACGGACAAACGTATGTCGACACCATCTGTAATTTTTGGTACTATGAAGAGCACAATTACAACAAGCAAAGTATGCGCGATTATCATGGTGAGAATGTGCAACTTATAGGATTCCCTGAAAATTCTTCTTCGCTCAACGGTAACGACGCTCCATTTTCGGGAAGAACCTCTCGGTTCGGCGCTTCGTGGGCTTATTTTCTACTTGTTCTTGGCGCCTTGGGTGGTTTTGTATTCTTCCCTAAGTCGAAGGCGTGAGTTCACCAAAAATTTCATGGATCGTCGGGATTTGGCTGGGATTGTTTTTTCTTTTCTTGCCATTTCCCTTGCATCTTTTCCCTGAGATTGGGGCTCCCTTATCGAAACTGTTGCTTCCCGTCACCCATTGGATCAGTGGAATTCCTTTGGAAACACTAGAAAAAACGGGCACCTTTTCGGACAGCATACATTTGTTTGTGCAAAGCGGTCTGTTGGGTCTGGTCGCTATCCCGTTTGGACTATTATTGCAAAAAAATCAAAAAGCCCATGCTTATTTCCCCATACTCCCAGCACTGATCGCGTACATTTTGGCCTTTTTTCTGTTGAAATACGGATTGGAAAAGTTCACGCGACTACAGTTCCCCATTCCACCTGCAAACTTGCTTTACACACCTCTTGGACAGCTCGACAAAGATTTGCTTTTTTGGACAAGCATGGGAACCAGTCAATCGTACGGATGGTTTATGGGATTCGTGGAAATTTTCGCCGGAATCTTACTACTTGCTCGAAAGTTCCGCGTTCTAGGTGCAATAATGGCGACGGGCATTTTTAGCAACGTTCTGGCAATTAACATTGGGTTTGATATCACGGTGAAATTGCTTTCGTTGATGCTACTATTGTCGGCTCTCTATTTGCTTTCACCTCATCTTGTCAAAATCTATCGATTTCTCACAGGGACCGCCATGTCTCCACTGCAACTCCCTGCTAACGTAAATTTTTCACCTTTCTACCAACGCATTGCAAAGGGAAGGATCCTCGCTATTATAGCACTGGAATGCGGACTCCCCATAATCGAGCACCTGTCATCGAGCGAAGTGCACACGACATTACAAAATAGCACTTTCGAAATTACAGAAATCGCACAATCCCCAACCGTCTTTGAAGTCCCATCCCTTCGACGCATTCATTTTCATCGAGACGGATATTTGATCACGGAAAGCACAACGGGACAATTCAATAGCCATAAAATTCTAGGTGCCCCTGCGGCAAGTCATTTTACTATTGACGGCAGTTCCTCGAACATTTCATTCACGAAAAAGGGAAAAACCTACAGTTTCTATCAGAACGACGCACTTCTGTTTCGTGCAATTCAATTGAAGAATGCCGATTTACCTTTGCTTCAGGACGAAATCCATTGGACAGTAGAAAGCTTTATTCCGAAGTAATGTCTTAAATGTGTAATTTTGGCGAACACGCTAATCGTATGCCTGGATTCAATCTTCAATCTTCTGGTTTAAACAAGGAACTTTCGGACAGTTATCAATTGGATGGCTTAGAAAAATCACTTTGGTATAAGAACGATTATTTTGAATTCACGGGATATTACGCCCCCAATTATCCACACACGTTCCACGAAGACAAAGGGTTCTATTTTGAAGGCAAGGTATATAACCTCGAACCTGAGACGTACTACAAGGAAATTACTGAGATGTTGGACAATTACCAGTTTGACGAGGTAATCGATCTTATCAAGACCTGGGATGGTGAATTCGTTTTCATGTACCGCGACAAAGAATCGAAATCCATGTACATCGTTAATGATTCGTGGGGACGCTTGCCTGTTTATTATTGGCAGGAAAAGAACAAGTTTATTGCAACGCGGAATATTTCATGCATCACAGAGTTCGTGAATCCTAAGGTGAGTCGCATCAATGTCGCGATGAATTTGCTCCTTGGAACCGACCTTGGCACCAACACGATTTGGAAAAAAGTACATCGCTTACCACCGCGTAGTATTCTGCACATTCATGCGAACGGTCACGTTTCTCTGTATGAGTACTTTCATCTGGAAACAGTCGGAGGTGAAGCAACAATGGAAGAAAAGGCAGACGAAATTCGTCACTTGTTTGATCTTTCTTTGAAAAACCGTCTGGAAAAATTAAATCGGCCATCAATATCACTCAGTGGGGGGCTGGACTCACGGTTGATCGCGGCATCTGCCAAAGCACAAGACCTTGAAGCCCCCTATTTCACGTACAACAGAACGAACGGTGCCGATCATTTGGACGATAGTTCTTCACAAGCGATTATCGAACGTCTCCAATTGAAATCGCACACGTATTTCCAAATACAAGACCCTATTTTTAGTGATGCACAAGAGTTGTTGGACATCAAAAAAGGATTGAATTTCCTTTCGATGAGTTACATCCTCCCGTATTACCGAATGCACCGAGAACGTGGACTCACCACAATTACAGGTGATGGCGGCGGGAAATTTTTTGTTGATCTCTCAGCGCTAAAATCCATCCGATCCATGCGCTCTTTACTTGCGTACATTTTGCGTTACAATGCGCTGTGTTCTTTGGAAACGGCAGCAAAACTGACAAAAATTTCACCGATAGAACTGGAAGAAAATTTGCTTGGACATCTTGAGCAATATCCTTTCGCTTCTGACGCAGATAAATACGTGTATTTCTTAATTCGTGAAGCAGGAATTAATTGGGCTTTCGAGGGAGAAGATCGGAACAGACATTACTGCTGGAGTACAACCCCATTCTATCATCCAGCGCTAATCGAATTGTGTCTTTCTATACCACAATCATCCAAAGCGTATGGCGCACTTTACCATCACTTGTATCAAAAATACCCTGGAAATTTACACGAGGTAAGCAACCCGAACTGGAAAGAAGTAGTTGCGAATCAGAAAAATGTCAAACGCATTCACGACCGCCAGCGACTCAAAGCATTTTTACCGCAACGATTGTTAGAATTACGTGGAAATATTCCTCTAGAAGCCTTCATATTTAGCTCCGAATTACAGCAATTAATGGAAACTTACAAAGGGGACTTGCTGCAGCTCAAAGCCGTCAAATCAAAACATCGAATGAATTTCTACTGGCAATTGTTCACCTTATTGGAACTAACGAAATCTAGTAATTAAGCAAGTCACTCAATCCGTCTCTGACCTTATCTCCATTCGTTAACAATGCCGCCTCTAAAATAGAGTTCAACGGAATTGCAGGCGTATCAACAGATCCAATGATCGAAACTGGTGCGTCCAATACTTCAAAATTATCGCGTTGAATACGTCCCGCCAACCCAAGTGTGAACGAAGCTTCGACCGACTCTTCTGTTACCAAAGCAACTTTCCCGTGACGTCTTGCAACTTCATTGATCGCATCGAAATCCAACGGGTTCAAGGTACGTAAATCGATAATTTCTACTTGTCCTTCGAACGATTTTGCTGCTTCCAGTGTCCAATACACTCCGCGACCGTATGTGATCACCGCGCACGATTCACCTGCCGCAACCTTTTCAGCATCTGCGCTCAAAACCGTACGTGCTTTTCCAAACGGAATAATGTAATCTTCATCAGGTTCAATTGACATGGCACCTTCCGTACCAGGGATTTTCGACCAGTACAGTCCTTTGTGTTCCAGAAGAACCACTGGATTCGGGTCGTAATACGCTGCTTTAATCAATCCCTTTAAATCAGCTCCAGTAGACGGGTATGCAACTTTAATTCCACGAATGTTGGTAAGAATCGATTCAACACTAGAAGAATGATACGGTCCACCAGAACCATAAGCCCCAATCGGAACACGAATCACACAGCTCACAGGCCATTTTCCGTTCGACAAATAGTACGAGCGACTCACCTCAGTGAATAATTGATTCAAACCTGGCCAAATATAATCCGCGAATTGGACCTCAACAAAAGGTTTCAAACCAACAGCCGACATTCCGACAGTCGAACCAATAATAAATGCTTCCTGAATAGGCGTGTTAAAAACGCGATCATCTCCAAATTGCTGAGCAAGGGTAGCAGCTTCACGGAATACACCTCCCAAACGACCACCGACATCTTGTCCGTACAACAACGCTTCTGGGTGTTTTGCCATCAATTCACGAACAGCAAATAAGGCAGAGTCTACCATCACGGTTTTCTTCTTGCCTTTCGGTTCACGCTCGCCCTTCTCCTCTGTAACAGGTGTCGGCGCGAAAATATGATCCGTAATCGATTCCGGAACGGGCTCATCTGCATTCAACGCACGATCATATTCCGCGTCAATTCGCGTGCGCGTCTCTGCTTCCACGTTGATAATATCTGCTTCATCAATCCCTGCATCACGCAACAATTGTTTGAGTTTCGGATAAGGATCTCGCAATGCCGCTTCATCCAAATCATCGCGATACCATTCCTTTCGAACCCCAGAAGTATGGTGTCCCAAAAGTGGCACTTTTGCGTGAACAATGAAAGGACGGCGTTCTTTGCGCACCGTATCAAAAACTTCTTTTATGGTTTGATAGGAAAGATCAAAATCGCTTCCATCAATCGTACGAACTTCAATTCCGTGGAATCCCTGAGCGTACTGTGAAATATCCTGTGCGCGGGTTTCAGCTGCATTTGCCGAGATATCCCAACCGTTGTCCTGCACCAGGTATACAATTGGGTATTGCTTTAACGCGGCCATTTGAAGTGCTTCAGAAACTTCTCCTTCGGTGCAAGAAGCATCGCCAAGAGAACAAACCACCACTGGATTTTCTCCACCAAAATCATCAGCAAGCCCCATTTTTTCGCGGTATTGCACCCCCATAGCAACTCCTGTCGTTGGAATTGCCTGCATTCCCGTTGCCGAGGACTGATGCGGAATTTTCGGCATGTCATCGCGATTCAATGACGGATGCGAGTAATAGGTACGACCGCCAGAAAATGGATCATCTTTCTTCGCAAAAACCTGCAACATTAATTCGTAAGGAGTCATTCCGATTCCCAACAAAATACTATCATCTCTGTAGTAAGGCGCCACCCAGTCTTGCGGTTTCAGTTGCATTCCACAAGCCAATTGAATTGCCTCATGTCCACGCGAGGTTGCGTGTACGTATTTCGAGGTCACTTCTTTGTTCGCTTCGTACTTTTCTGCAAGCGTTTTTGCGGTACACATCAACTTGAACGCGTCAAAAAGAACCTCCTTCGGCGTTGTAATTGTTGCTTTCTGTTGCTCCTTAATCTCTCCCATCTACTCTTTTTTGCGAGGTACAAATATAGCGATTCACCCGTAAAATCTACGTTTAATCCGTGAATCTACGTACAGCGAAATGTCTTTTATTGATTGTTCTCGATGACATACGTTAACACTTTTTCCATCAAGTGAACACGGTCTTGTCCATATACATTATGCTCGTGCATTGGATACGGGAAAAAATCCATCTGTTTTCCGAGGCGCACAAATTCCTGAATCAAAGAGAGACTGTGCTGCATCACAACTGTCGGATCCACCGTTCCGTGAATGAGCAACAATTTCCCTTCCAATTTATCCGCATGCGTCATCAAAGAAGCTTGTTCGTAGCCTTCTGGATTTTCCTCTGGACGGTCCATATAGCGTTCACCGTACATTACTTCATAATATTTCCAATCTGTCACAGGACCTCCAGCAACGCCAACATTAAACGTTCCTGCTTCGCGCAACATCAAAGAAGTAGTCATAAATCCACCGAACGACCAACCGTGTACCGCCAGGCGATTCGCATCCACGTACGGCAGCGATTTTAGATAATCAACACCCGTCATTTGATCTTGCAATTCCACGGTTCCAAGTTGACGGTGAATTTGAGATTCAAACGCCACACCACGATTCGCTGAACCACGATTGTCCACGGTGTATACCAAATATCCTTGTTCTGCCATCCAATACATCCACATACTCGCACCTGACAACCACGAATCGGTAATCAATTGTGCATGAGGTCCACCATAGACATAGACCAAAACGGGGTATTTTTTTGAAGGATCAAAATTGCTCGGCTTGATCAAACGGGTGTACAGTTTCGTTCCGTCTTTAGCCTCAATCGTTTTGATTTCTACAGTTCCAATTTGATATTCCGCCAACTTGTCTTCCGACTCCATTTCAATCGAAACGATTTTACCGCGCTTGTCGAGAATCCAATCGTTGTTTGCCACCTTGTGACTGGAAAAATTATCGTGGAAGTACTTTCCGTTAGGTGCGATGTGTACTCTATGAGTTCCTTGAGCACGAGTCAGAATACTCCCCTTACCTTTCAAATCCACCGAATAAACATGCGTTTCTGTTGGGTCTTGCCCTGTCGTAGTGTAGAATATTTCTCCATTACTGAACTCCAGAATGTCTTTTACCACAAATTTGTGTTCTGTCAATTTCTTGATCAAGTTGCCGTCAAAATCGTAATAATACAAGTTGTTAAAGCCATCTCTCTCAGAGATCCAAACAAAATTGTTTGATGTTTCCAACGGGAAAAATGCGGGATGCTCTGGCTCCGTCCACGTCTCACTCGTTTCCTCAAATAAGGTCTTCACAAAGGCCCCAGTCGTTGCATCAAAAACATTGAGCCAAACGTGATTTTGATCGCGATTTACCTCAGCAACCAGAACATATTTTTCATCGGGAGTCCAGGAAACATTGGTAAGATAATTTTCTTCACCATTGCGCGTTTCGAAATACACCAATTTATCCGAAGCAATGTCGTAAATCCCAACCCGTGCTTTTTCAGAACCTTGTCCAGCCATCGGGTACTTGATACTGATCAATGATCCTGGAGTTGTGGTATTGTCCAAAAGTGGGTAATCCGAAACCTTACTCTCATCTTTTTGATAGAACGCCAAACGTGTGCCTTTTGGTGACCAGAAAAGACCGTTTGTAATTCCAAATTCGCTGCGTGCAATTGCCTGACCAGAAACAATATTCTTATCTCCAATACGCGTCACTCCGATGTGTCTTCCTCCGACAGTACTCACGGCCACTTCATTACCCACGGTATATGCAACATCTCCGGTTATTGGATGCTGCTCAGGGTTCTCGGCACCTTCAGGGAGTTCCACCAAGCGCTTTGCACTTTTCTCTTTGATGTTAACTTCGAGAAATTCCGAACCATTATTGACACGAAAGACATTCGCTTCTACCCATTCAATCCCTGCAATATATCGAATCTGAGATCCTGCAATTTCATTGAGTTCCCGAGTCGATATGAGCGTATCCACGTCTTTACTATTCACCACGCCCTTCAACAAATAGCCATAATCACTACTGAGGTAACTATAACATTTGGAATCAGGCATCCAGTGGAAATCCACAATGGAAGCGGGTCGTAAACCTCTGGTTGTAACCGCATCTTGAAGGGTTAATTCTTTTTTCTGGGCAATTGCCGAACAACTAATAATAAGGGCCAAGGTGCCCAAAAGGATCTTTTTCATGTGCAACTATTTCTGGTTAAATCAATTCCATAATCAAGCAACTTCAAATATAATGATCCTCGGGCAGGTTTGCACAAAGAATCCACAAGCGGTAAGCAAAATTAGGCTACATTTGCAGGCAGAAACACCCATTATGAAGCAAGTAACGATAAAAAGTATTGAGGCAGCGATTGAAAAAATTGACAATTTGGACGACAACGGATTGGAACGCATTTCAGAAACGTACGCCCTGGCACAACCGACTTTACTGGGATATATCATGTCTGCAGCTGTCGAGTACGAAAACGAACAATTGGAAGGATTGCTCATTTATTATTACTGCTTGATCTCTGAAACGTTCTCGCAACAGCAATTGGCAACCAACGTGATTTCCGAAGATGATATTGACGCTTTCGAAGAACCTTTCTTTGAAATGTTGGACGTGTATTTCGACGAGGAAGAAGAAGATATCATCCATGACTTTACAGACCAACCTGATTTGATTCAGTTCATGATGATGGAAATTACAACCAAAGATGAAGACGGGACTACGCTCGACGACGATACTGCAACACAACTTTTCATCGTGACCTCAGCAATGATCTCGTTACTTTCACGTGCTATCAAATAATGAAAACCCCCAAAGAAATCGTTGCCTATATGCTGGAAAACGATGCCTTCAGTAAATGGATGCATCTTTCGGTAAAAGAGGTTTCTGAAGGATACTGCCATCTGACCTGCTCAGTAAACGCTCAAATGTTGAACGGCTTTCACATTGCGCATGGCGGGATTTCGTATTCACTTTCGGATTCAGCACTTGCCTTTGCTTCCAATTCTTACGGAAACAAATGTGTGAGTATCGAAACGTCGATTTCTCACTTACTTCCAGTACACGAAGGAGATACATTAACCGTAATTTGCTCGGAAATTCACCGCGGAAAAACCTTCGGAATTTACGAAGTACGCATTCAAAACCAGCGAAACGAATTGATTTCTAAGTTCAAAGGAACCGTGAACATCAGTAGCGAAGTTTGGTAAACACTTCATACAGACACTTTTTTACTGTCCATTTCCTATGTTTGCATAGAATATTTAATTAGTTTTATGCAAACTACACAAGTGCTATGGCTAATAAAAAAGAACGAGAGTACATGGTTGATTTTGTTTTGCGTCATCTCTGGCACAAGACTTCGCGTATGTACAATCAAAAAGCAAATGACTACGGAGTGAGTATTTCCGTTGGCTTCATCATGCTGAATATTGATAAAGAAGGGACTCCAAGTACACAACTAGGACCTAAAATGGGCATGGAACCCACAAGTCTTTCGAGAACATTAAAGACAATGGAAGAAAAAGGCTGGATCCGTCGCGAAGTGGATGCACACGACAAGCGAAAGGTTCTGATCTTCTTGACCCAAGAAGGCGTTGAAAAAAGAAAAATCGCCAAAGATGTTGTTCTCGGTTTCAACGAACGCATCATTCAAACCATCCCAAAAGGAAAATTGAACACCTTTTTTGAAGTAGCAGAGCGCATCGATATCGCGCTTGATAGAGAAATGAGTAATTTTTAATATACCTATGAACAGACACATTCGTAAAGTAGCAATCATCGGTTCCGGAGTTATGGGATCGCGTATTGCCTGCCATTTTGCCAATATCGGTTGCGAGGTCCTTCTATTGGATATCGTTCCGAGAGAATTGACAGACGCCGACCAGAAAAAAGGATGGACGACAGCGTCCAAAGCATTTCGAAACAGAATCGTAAATGACGCCCTTGATTTCGCCCTAAAATCGAATCCATCGCCGATTTACCGTAAGTCATTTGCTACCCGTATCCAAACAGGAAATTTAGAAGACGACCTTCAACAAATCTCGGATTGTGATTGGATCATGGAAGTGGTGATTGAACGCCTCGACATCAAACAAAAAGTGTTCGAAAACATTGAAAAATACCGCAAACCAGGAACTTTAATCACCTCGAATACTTCTGGAATTCCGATTCACATGATGCTCGAAGGGCGCAGTGAAGATTTTCAGAAGCATTTCTGTGGTACGCACTTTTTCAATCCACCGCGTTATTTGCAATTGTTGGAAATCATCCCGACACCAAAATGCGATCCAGAAGTTATCGATTTCTTGATGGACTACGGTCAAAAATTCCTTGGAAAAAAGACTGTTCTCTGCAAGGATACGCCTGCTTTTATTGCCAACCGTGTGGGCGTTTACGCAATCATGTCCCTATTTCATGCCGTTCGGGAATTGAACTTAACCGTGGAAGAAGTCGATAAGTTAACAGGACCCGTCATGGGACGTCCAAAATCTGCAACGTTCCGTACTTGCGATGTTGTTGGATTGGACACCCTCGTTCACGTAGCCAACGGTTTGAAAGATAATTGTCCTGACGATGAAGAAAAAGCCTTGTTCGAATTGCCCGATTACATTTCCAAAATGGTCGAAAACAATTGGCTTGGGTCGAAAACAGGTCAGGGATTCTATAAAAAAGTAAAAGACGCCTCAGGAAAGAGTGATATCCTTGTGCTGGATCTCGAAACATTGGAATACCGCGAGCAGAAAAGAGCAAAATTTGCCACGTTGGAAATGACCAAACCGATTGATGATTTGCGTCAACGCACGAAAATGCTCTTCAACGGAATGGATAATGCCGGGGCTTTCTACAGAAAGGTATTTGGAGGACTTTTCGCTTACGTAGCCAACCGAATCCCTGAAATTTCAGACGATTTATACAAAGTAGACGACGCGTTGAAGGCAGGATTTGGATGGGAATTAGGTCCATTTGAAACATGGGATTTGGTCGGTATTGAAAAAGGAATTGAACTAGCTACGAAAGAAGGGAAATCAATTCCGGCGTGGATTACCGAAATGAAAGATGCAGGAGCCACAAGCTTCTACAAATTCGAACAAGGGAAACAATTGTTTTACGACCGTGCAAGCAAATCATATATTGCAATTCCAGGAACAGAAGACAAAGTATCACTTGATGCCTTACGCGCCGACAATACCATTTGGAAAAATTCCGACACAACCATTGTGCATCTTGGCGACGGAATTTTAAATCTGGAGTTCCACACCAAAATGAATACTATTGGCGGCGGTGTCATTGAAGGCATTAACAAAGCCATCGATTTGGCAGAAACAGAATACAAAGGTTTGGTGATCTCCAACACAGGTCAAAACTTCTCTGCAGGTGCCAACGTTGGAATGATCTTTATGATGGCGATAGAACAAGAGTACGACGAATTGAATTTCGCGGTGAAAGCCTTCCAAGATACCATGATGCGTGTTC
>JBNKGN010000056.1:0-11853 GCA_050289845.1 Crocinitomicaceae bacterium
GTGCCTTTTAAAAACAAATGGCCATTAATGAACCCTCTGATTTGAGAAACGACATCAGGGTCCATGAAGGCATTGGTGAATTGAAGATTCGTGTAATCGAAATTCAAGTCGAAATCCAGGTTATTTTCCTTTTCGAACAAGTAATAATCTCCGCTGAAATCAAACGTTTTTTCATCGATGTAGAAAAGATTCCCGGATGTATGTATGGCTTTTTTTATCGGGTCCCAGCCGCTGTTTACCGTCACATCACCAATTTGTTGATGATTCACAACGAAGTCAGTGAGTTTCCCGTTGCCTTCATATCCCAGATTCACAAAAGGATTTGAAATACTTCCTTCGAGGTTGATGATTCCCGTCATTGGATAATCGGACGTGATAAATGGAGAAATTTCTGCTACCTCAAGATTTTTCACGTCGAAGGTGAGTTTGTGTGAATCTTGACTGGAGATTTGACCGTTGATGAGAATGGCTTGATCGTTCCGTTTTAATTCAAAATTCTCCACGCGAATGGTATCTGCTTCAATCGATAATCGAGAGGCATGTTGAATATCCCATTGATGTTCGAGAATAAAGAAATGGGACGGATTCAAAACAAAATTGAAGTGATCTGGATCATCGATATGCGTGTCCCAACTTAAAATCGAAGTCGGACTTTTTCTGTCTTTCCAAGAAAGACGATGTTTGAGCGTGTCATTACCGCCATCCGTTTTGAAGTAAATGTTTAGAAATTCTAAGGAATCGGAATAATGGTATTTGTCGACGAGGTACTTGGCGTTTACGGTATTTTCGCTAAGTTCTTGCACGAGATGAATTCCTTCGAAACGTGTACCGTTGTAGCTTACGCTATCAGATGTGACGTCAAGTTTAAAGAATGCCGCTGAGGCATCAAAAGAGCCTGAAATAGATGTGTTTGGCGCGACATACAAATCGGGGTAGAACAATCGCAGGAAATTATTGGGGCTGGCAAATTTTGCTTCGTAACTGAATTTATCCGTCAGATTGTGCTTGTAATCTTTCGCTGCTTCACCGTAAATAGAAGGGAATATTTGGCTGAATTGATAATTGAAATTGTTCGCCACTTCGGTGAGAGCAATGTTTCCTTTAATCAGTGCTGTTCCTGCTGATCCGCTAATCTCGAAGCGATCCTCCACACCACGATTGATCGTCAATACAAAATCATCGACGTCGAAAGTGCGATCGTCCACGGTGTAAGAAAATTGATCGAATTCGATGCTTCCTTGAATCGTATTGAGATTTTTCCCAGAAATATTGACGGAGATCGTTTTGGAAAGCAAGTCTGCACTCGTTTCTGAGAAGTGCAGTCGCTGTAAATCAGCTTTCGATATGTTCACAGTGAATTCCATGTGATTGTTCCCCGAAAAGTCCATATAACCATCGTAGCTGAGGTTTAAAAATTCATCGCGCACGATGATGTTTCCGTCAAATCGGTCTCTTTCGAAAGATCCTTTCTTGATTTCGATGTCGTGGTATGCATAGTTCAAATATTCGAACGTGTTAATTTCTCCTGTGATCCCCGAAAAGCGGATGTCCGAAGAGGAGTACACCGTTCCTTTCAATTTAAAGGACCCGTCAATCACACCGACATCATTGTTGTTTAGATACGCTCCAAGAGCGAAGTTGTAGACTGTAAAGTCGTAGCCTTCCGTATTCGAGGATTGAAAATTGTAGAAATCACCGCTAGGATCTGCTTTAAAGTTAATCCCCTGGTTAAGTCGTGCCCAACCCAAGGCCGTTTTGAAATCGTTTGCGGCAAATACGAAATCTTTTAAGTATCCAACCATGGAGACGTCATTTCCTTCGAGAAATTTCAGTCGTTCAATTTCAGGACTGAGCGTAATGTACCGCTGTGATGCGCTATTCGGCAAACGTAATTGTTTCAATTCATCAAAATCCACGTAAAATGCGTCGAGATTTTCTTCAAAGAAGCCGTCGGCAAAATTGCGATAGTCGGCGATATTAATATCCGCTTTGATATAGGTTTTTTCACCGTATCGTAAATCCAAATCGCGCAATCGAAGTCGCGTCACTTTATCTTTTATTTTGGTTTTTAGACGGATTTGATCGTCCATGCCTTCCAATGCATAGGCGAAGTAGGAAATATCTTTTAGGGAAACGTTACTAGCATCAATTTGCCCGTCGAATTTCACGCTGTCCACAAAATATTGGAAGCCTTTGTAGCTTTTCGAAACCATATTGAACTGGGAAGAACGAATCCAGGAGTCTTTGGAAATAATCTCGACGTCACTCAATAAAACACCCACAGGAGATATTTGCGCTTTCGTCGAAAAGCACTTTAGCTCGAAACCACTCTTTTCATTCGCACGTAGTCCACTGATTTCCGCATAGATCGTATCTTCCACAAAGTGCAAATCCGAAATGCTTCCATGGATGTTTTTTGCATCGAGGTGGAAATAATCCATTCCCGTTGTTCGCGCTTCTTTAAGATGATCATCGTAACGGAAATGAATATTGTTCAGTTCTGTGTAGCGTAATTTAAATGTAACATTGCTCTTCGTTTTTTTATCTTTCACGAAGTACTCCCGAATGAAACTATAATTGAAGGTACTGTCCTTATCGCGCTGCAAATGTGCATACCCATCGCGTAATTTAGCTTCGGCAATCGTATAGGTTTTCTTTTTGATATTGATCTCATCCAAATTGACCAAAATGCGTCCCGCGGAAAGCAAGGTGTCTCCCTGTTGATCTTCTATAAGGACACCATCCAAAGCAACCTGATCAAAAAATACGATAGCGACTTGATCCACTTTAACCTTGGCGTGTAATTCTTCCGAAAGATAGGCGGCTGTTTTTTGGGCCAGATATGTTTGGAACGACGAAGTGCGTATACCAAAGGCCAGCGCAATGATTAAAATCATCACCCATTCGATGGTGCCACCCACGATGCGTCCTAGAATTTTAAGTAATTTCGCCATCCAGTACAAACATAAACATTGTGTCACAAAAAGAACCCATTATTCTTGGTATTGAGTCGTCATGTGATGATACTTCTGCAGCAATCCTCAAAAATGAAACCATTTTGTCAAATTTGATCGCTGGACAAGAAGTGCATCGGATTTACGGAGGCGTTGTTCCAGAGTTAGCAAGCCGTGCGCACCTGCAAAATATTTTGCCTGTAGTTGATGCTGCCTTAAAAAGAGCAAATGTTCAATTGACGGATCTCGATGCGATTGCATTTACGAAAGGTCCTGGTTTGATGGGATCACTCGTGGTCGGAACGTCTTTTGCAAAGTCTCTGGCATTGTCCCTAGATCTTCCTTTGATTGACGTGAATCACATGCATGGACACGTGTTGGCGCATTTTATCGACGATGAAGGCAAAGCCAAACCACAGTTTCCATTTATCTGTATGACTGTTTCGGGAGGGCACACGCAATTAGTGGTCGTGCACGATTATCTCGATATGGAAATCGTAGGATCCACAATAGATGACGCGGCAGGGGAAGCGTTTGATAAGGCAGCAAAAATGTTGGGCTTTCCGTATCCAGGTGGACCGTTGATTGACAAGTATGCGAAATTGGGCGACCCAAAACGATTTGAATTCACCAAGCCACGAGTGGACGGGTACAATTTTAGCTTTAGCGGTTTGAAAACGGCTATTTTATATTTTTTACAGAAAGCCGAAAAAGAAGATTCCGATTTTATCGAAAAAAACAAAGAAGATCTTTGCGCATCGATTCAGCACACGATTGTAGAAATTCTATTGAAGCAATTGAAACGTGTGTCGAAAGATTTGGGAATCAAAGAAATTGCCATCGCAGGTGGTGTTTCAGCGAATAGTGGTTTGCGTCAGGCACTGGAAGAAACTGGAAAAAAACAAGGTTGGAATACGTATATACCTCGTTTTGAGTATTGTACAGATAATGCAGCCATGATCGCGATTGCGGGACGTTACATGTTTGAGAAAGGGTTATTTGCCGATCAGCGCGTAGTTGCTAAGCCGCGAGTGCCATTTGGTCGGTCATAGCGTACGAATATTCGTTTCTTTCGACGTTTACTTGCATTTATTTTTTTGAATTTCTATATTGTTGGTATTCAAACCAAAAACTATGCAGGCGACTATACAACCAACACTCATCGAGAAGGAGTTGATCAACTCTTTGTCGTTCAAATCTCGTGAAACAGTACAGCAACACCCAAAGCTCCATGAACAAATTGAGAGCGCCACGCGTTTGGGGAATGGCTATCACGGGAAAGTATCGATTTATTTTGAGGACGATTCAGGCTTAAAACGCGTAGACACAACTATTTGGGCTTTCGGAGCAAAATATATCTGTCTGAAAGGAGGGATGTGGCTTCCGATAAATCGTATCGTAGAAATAAAAGCATAAAGAGAGTCATCATAACGTATTGAAACGATAATTGAGAGTAACCTTGGGTTGGGAATCCAAGGTTATTTTATTATATCGGCATTTAATTCTATTCCTAATTTGTAGCTTTGAGCATTAACAAACGGAAGACTGTGACGAATCAATTGATTGTATTTTTATTTGTAGTGCTCAGTACTAGTGCTTTTGGGCAGACACATGTGTCGTGGGAATTTACTTACGACAGCGAAGCAGAACAAGTGGTAGCGCAAACACACATTGATGAAGGCTGGCATTTGTATAGTCAGTATATCGTCAACGACTTCGGACCAATCCCAACCGCATTTCAATTCGAAGCATCAGAGGACTATCGTTTGATAGGAATTACTCAAGAAGAGGAGCCGATTAAAGAGTACGATCCGAATTTCGAGGGAGAAATGCATTTTTTTAAAGATAGTACCACATTTGTGCAACAAGTCGTTGTGACAGCAACAACAAAAATAAAAGGAACAGTAACTTACATGGTGTGTAACGATTCGATGTGCATGCCCCCTGTAGATTTAGAATTTACGATAGAAGTAGAAAATGAGAAGATTAACAATTAGTTTAGGATGGGCTTTAAGCCTATTTTTGGCCGTTTTTACAACATTTGAAACAAGTGCACAAATTGAATTAGGATCCGATAAGGTAGATTGTAAATTCGAACTCAAGCAAGACGGTTGTGATGCGACAATCATCGTAAAAGTGACAATCGATGAGCACTGGCATATTAATGCGTTAACGCTCCCTGAGGGAAGTTTTGGGTTTGCAACTCATTTTATTTTTCCCAATTCAAAGGATTATAAATTAGTAGGTAAACCAACAGAACCAAAACCGACAGAATTTTATGACGAGCTGATTGATGAAGCTATGGCGTATCATGAGGGAACGGTTACGTTTAAACAGAAGATTAAAATACTTACCGATAAAGATTTTACGTTATCCGCTGGTTTTGAGTATCAAACCTGTGATGAAAATCGATGTTTACCAAACTTTGTTCAAGACTTCAAACTGAAAGTAAAAGGATGTAGTGAAACAAGTGAAGTTATCGATAATGCAAGTGAGAATAATGAGGCTGAGCAGCTAGAATCAGAAGAAATACATTCTGCAGAAGAATTGTCTAAGGTAGATTCTACCGAAGCGAAAAACACAAATAACACAGTTAAATCTGGCGGAGCAAAAAAAGACTCGAATGATGAGAAATCTTTATGGACCATTTTTATCATTTCGTTTATTAGTGGCTTTGCTGCACTTATGACACCCTGTGTCTTCCCAATGATACCAATGACGGTTAGTTTTTTTACCAAGCAAAGTAAAACTAGAGCTAAAGGAATTAGTAACGCGATTATTTATTCCATATCAATCATTATCATTTATATTTTACTGGGAACTGTGGTGACGGCCATTTTTGGGGCGGAAGCGCTCAATAAAATGTCTACTAATCCAACATTTAACATCATATTCTTTATAATATTGGTGGTCTTCGCTGTATCATTTCTTGGTGCATTTGAGATTCGTTTGCCATCAAGTTGGTTGAACAAGGCTGATAGTAAAGCCGATAAAGGCGGTTTGGTTGGCATCTTTTTTATGGCGTTGGCACTCGCTTTGGTTTCCTTTTCATGCACAGGACCGATCGTTGGTAGTCTCATCGTAGAAGCAGCCCGCGAAGGAGGTATCGCACCGATCGTCGGAATGTTTGGTTTCTCTTTAGCTCTTGCGCTTCCGTTTGGACTTTTTGCAGCCTTCCCAGGTTGGATGAATACATTACCAAAATCAGGAGGATGGCTGAATGCAGTGAAAGTCGTTCTCGGATTATTAGAACTTGCCCTTGCATTTAAATTCTTGTCAAATGCTGATTTGGCACTTCAGTCGCATTACCTTGAAAGAGAACTGTTCCTTGCGATTTGGATTGGTATTTTTGGAGTAATGACCATGTACTTGTTTGGTTTTATTCGCATGCCTCACGACAGTCCTTTGGACAAACTTTCGGTTGGAAGAGCCATGTTGGGAACAACAAGTTTGATCTTTGTAATTTATATGATTCCAGGACTTTGGGGAGCTCCTTTGAAGCTGATTAGTGCTTTTCCTCCACCTTCGAATTACGCTGAATCTCCTTATGGTGTTGGTGGTTCCGCTGGTGGTGGAAGTTCAATTTCAGGAGGAGAACATGTGGAAGGAATGCATTTGGGACCACAAAAAATAATGGTTTTCGATGACTACGAGAAAGCGTCCTCGTATGCTAAAGAAAAGAATATGCCCTTGTTCATTGATTACACAGGATTCAATTGTGTTAATTGTAGAAGAATGGAAGAAAGTGTTTGGGGAGAGCCAGGGATTATTGATATTTTAAGAGAAGATGTGGTGATCGTTTCTTTGCATCAAGATGACAATCGAGCACTGCCTAAATCTGAACAAGGAAGCATTGACTTAGGAGACGGCAGAAAAATGTCTGTAACGACCATCGGTGACAAATGGAGAGCGAAACAAATCAAAGAACATAATACATTGACGCAGCCTTACTACGTGTTTCAAGGGCCAGATGGAGAATTCCTGAGCAATGGTCCAGCAGATTACGAACATCACAAAGAACCAACTGTTTTCCGAAAATGGCTGGAAGAAGGTATGGATGAGTTCAAAAAGAAATATGACAATAATTAAAAAAAATCCCCCGCAATTCACGGGGGATTTTTTTTAGTTTTACTTTATGAACGATAAATGGAACACTCCGATCGAATACCTTAAAGGTGTTGGGCCGCAGCGCGCCGAGTTACTGAAAAAGGAAGTGGGCATTTATACGTTCTTCGATCTCCTCCATTATTTTCCGTTTCGCTACGTTGACCGCTCTGTTTTTAACTCGGTAGCCGAAATCCCCGAAGCGCAAGGTCCCGTCCAATTAAAAGGACGCATCGTTGGACTTCGCGAGGAAGGAATCGGTCGGCGGAAACGTTTGGTCGCGCAATTTCAGGACACTACTGGGATGATTCAGTTGGTCTGGTTCAAAGGTGTTTCTTGGGTGAAAAATGCGATTAAGGTCAATGAAATGGTGGTGGTGTATGGAAAGGCGTCGCAATTTTCAGGCAAGTGGAATATCCCACATCCAGAAATGTCTGATGGCAACAAGCACGAGACAGGTTTACAACCTGTTTATCCGAGCACAGAGAAATTAACCGCAGCTGGACTCGATTCTAAAGGGCTGCACAAATTACAGCGAAATCTGTACGAACAATTACCGTATAATTTTGCCGAGTGGATGCCAGAAGCTGTTTTGACGGAGCACCGAATGATTGCTCGAACACAGGCGATGCAGTGGATTCATTTTCCAAAATCAGAAGCACAAGCCGAACACGCGAAATTGCGCCTAAAGTTTGAGGAACTCTTGCTGATGCAGATGGAATTGCTCGTTCGAAAGAAAATTTCTATGAACCGTTCTGAAGGTTTTTTGCTCGAAGAAGTGGGGGAGGTTTTCAATACTTTCTACAAAAATCATTTGCCCTTTGAATTGACAGGTGCCCAAAAACGCGTTTTGAAAGAAATTCGTGCAAACGTGAATACGGGGCATCATATGAACCGTCTTCTTCAAGGGGACGTTGGGAGTGGAAAAACGCTGGTAGCACTATTGACAATGTTATTAGCGATTGATAATGGTTTTCAAGCCGCTTTGATGGCACCAACAGAAATTTTGGCCAACCAGCATTTTGAATCGATTTCGGAATTGCTCAAAGACGTAGGCTTAAACGTGGGATTACTCACTGGATCTACTAAACAGAAAGACCGACGAATTTTACACGAAGCGCTGCAAAATGGAACCATGCAAATTTTGATTGGTACCCATGCGCTTCTCGAGGATACCGTTCAGTTTCAGAATTTGGGCATCGTTGTGATTGACGAACAACACCGTTTTGGTGTAGCACAGCGGGCGCGAATGTGGAAGAAGAATACCAAGCCACCACATATTCTCATTATGACGGCAACGCCGATTCCAAGAACGTTGGCAATGACATTTTACGGCGATTTGGATGTTTCTGTGATCGATGAATTGCCGCCCGGTCGCAAGCCTATTACCACGGTACACCGTTTTGATGCGCATCGATTACGGGTTTTCGGGTTCATGCGTGAAGAAATAGCAAAAGGACGTCAAGTCTATATTGTCTACCCTTTGATTCATGAATCAGAAAAATTGGATTTCAACAATCTAATGGATGGCTACGAAGCGATTCAAAGGGCATTTCCTTTACCAGAGTATCGCGTGAGTATCGTTCATGGTCAAATGAAACCAGAGGATAAAGATTTCGAGATGGCACGTTTTTCTCG
The DNA here is from genome assembly GCA_050289845.1 of Crocinitomicaceae bacterium. GTDB lineage: Bacteria > Bacteroidota > Bacteroidia > Flavobacteriales_D > Crocinitomicaceae > UBA4466. The sequence goes on from JBNKGN010000056.1 coordinate 8,697, forward strand.
TGGTGAAACACAAATATTGGTCGCGACAACAGTGATTGAAGTAGGGGTGAATGTTCCCAACGCATCCGTTATGATCATAGAAAGTGCCGAACGCTTTGGATTGTCCCAATTGCACCAACTTAGAGGACGTGTCGGTCGAGGCGCCGAACAATCGTATTGTATTTTAATGACAGGCGATAAACTTTCTCCCGACAGCAAAAAACGAATGAAAACAATGGTGCGCACCAACGACGGGTTCGAAATTGCCGAAGTTGATTTGCAATTACGCGGACCAGGTGATTTAATGGGAACCCAACAAAGCGGTGTCCTAGATCTTAAAATTGCCAATTTAGCGAGAGATGGACATTTGGTTGCATTGGCGCGTCAGGTTGCGACGGAAATTCTAGGAAAAGATCCGAATTTGGAGTTGCCCGAACATCTCGGTTTGCGCGGTAAATTGGTGCATGCTTTGAACAGTCGACCCGACTGGGGGAAAATTGCATAATTATTGCTTATTTTGTCGAAAATTGATTTTATGCGTGCAATTCTACTTACTTGTTTTCTAGCTTCTTTTGGTGCTTTCGGGCAAATTGTCGGAGGTGAAATGGTCGCTTCGGAACGACAATTACTTACAGAAACCGATTTTAAAATCGAAGGTCATCACGCTGGATTTGCTACATACACGCTGTCTGTCGATCTCGAAGGAAATGTGACAAGTGCGGAAATTAAAGAGTCCAACCTACCAAGTCGTTTGGACAAAATGGACGTGCGGAACTACGTAATGAAGCTGAAATTTGAGAAAGGAATGCAGTATCCTAAATTTCACCATGTAGAAGTAAAAATTACCATGAGTAAATCCGAAAATCCACCACAATTGGAAATCGTGATCGACTAACCGTAAATCTTTTTCACGCTCGCCTCATGGATTTCCATGATCTTTTTACGTTTCAATTTTAGGGTAGGGGTCAATTCACCCCCTTCAATCGACAATTCGCTATCGAGTAATTGGATTTGCTTGATTTGTTCCCAATTGCCCAGATTTTTGTTCAAGTTGGCAACTTCGCGATCAATACGCTTGATAACTTCAGGATGATTCGCAATGGACGTATTCGATCCATCTCCCAAATCAATCGATTTGCGCTTCGCCCAGTCGCGAACAAAGTCGAAGGTAGGAACGATCAATGCTGCAGGGAATTTTTCTCCCTCGCCAATCACCATAACTTGTTCAACGAAGCGGGATTCTTTCAGTTTATTCTCGATTGCTTGAGGGACAATGTATTTTCCACCGCTCGTTTTGAAAATTTCTTTCTTGCGATCGGTTATTTTAAGGAACTTTCCTTCCTCAAATTCTCCAATGTCTCCCGTGTGGAACCATCCGTCCTTCATTACTTCGGCGGTTTGTTCTGGCAAATTGTAATAGCCCATCATAACGTTAGGACCTTTGACCAGAATTTCTCCGTCTTCTGCAATTTTGACTTCAACGTGATCGATGAGCGCGCCTACGGTTCCCACGCGAATTCCCTTTTTAAAACAATTCACCGAACAAACTGGAGACGTTTCTGTCAATCCATACCCTTCCAAAATAGGAATTCTAGCAGCCAGGAAGATTCGTGCCAAGCGCGGTTGCAATGCGGCACTTCCTGAGGCGATAGCTTTTACATTGCCACCCAATGCCTCACGCCATTTGGAAAAGATCAATTTATTGGCAATGGCAAGTTTAAAGTTGTACCACGCACTTCTACGAACAGGATCGTATTCTTCTGCAACCGATACAGCCCAGAAGAAAAGTTTGCGCTTAATGCCTGTCAATTCATCTCCTTTCGCCATAATTCGATCAAACACCTTCTCGATCAAACGTGGAACCGCTGTAAACACATCTGGATGCACTTCGCGAATATTATCTCCAATCGTATCCATGGATTCAGCAAAATGAATCGAACAACCCAAATACATGTAGAGATAATGTAACATACGCTCATACACATGACAGACCGGCAAAAACGTTAATACTTTGGAATTTTCATCGGCCGGAATGGGGTCGATACACGCCATAGCATTGGAGAGTAAATTGTTGTGAGAAAGCATTACTCCCTTTGGATTTCCTGTCGTTCCAGAGGTATAAATGATGGTTGCCAAGTCTCCGTTCTTAACAGTGCTCATTCGGGATTGAATTTCTTCGTCCGAAGCTTCCGATCCTGAATCTTTTAGTTCCGACCAGTTGGGATAACCTTCGACCGCATCCATTACGTATAATTGATTGAGCGACGGAATCTCGGATTTTATTCCTGCGATTTTATCGTACAAATCCTGATCTCCAACAACACACAATTTAATGCCTGCATCATTGAAAATATAACGATAGTCACTTACTGAAATATTCGGGTAAAACGGCACCACAATAGCACCGACTTGTTGAATGCCAATATCCATCACGTTCCATTCGTAACGTGTGCTTGAGACGATTCCAACTTTGTCACCAACTTGAATTCCCTGTGCAATCAATCCACGTGATACTGCCATCACCTCATCGATAAAGGAACGAGTAGAGGTGCCTATCCATTGACCATCCGTTTTGGTAACGAACATATTGTCAGAAGGATGTGTGTTCAATTGATAATACGGAATGTCAAAGAGTCTTTGGGGAGCGTTCATAGGTTTTGCTAAAACAGTTTATACACGAATATAACCAAAATAAAATCAAAAAAACGACTAAAAAAATGTTCGACGAAAAGCAGGTTTTAATCGATGTATGACACAGTATGCTAAAGGGGCTTTTTAAAACGTACCTAAATCACCTATTTGTCGGTTATTAGTGTAACAATATCAGAGTCTGGATTGTTTTAACTGCAGATTCTAAACAAGAACTTGAAAAGACGCGAATACAATAGCATCGTTACTAAGCACTCGGCAAACCTTTATGGCTATGCCATTAAATTCCTGCACGATAAAGAAGATGCAAAGGATATTGTACAAGATGTCTTTGAAAAGTTATGGATCCACCGGGACAAAGTGGAATATGAAAAAGCGAAGTCCTGGATGTTTACCACCGCGCACAATGCGATGATTAATTTCGCGACGCGCAAAGGAAGAACCACCTTCTCAAACGAAATGACAAAATTTGAGAAAGGCAGTGTAACACCAAACAGTTTCGAATCGAATCAGGTGGTGGAACGCGCAG
>JBNKGN010000056.1:11863-13514 GCA_050289845.1 Crocinitomicaceae bacterium
AGTGAGCATTCTTCCTCCCGTTCAAAAGAGTGTGATTCTTTTAAGAGACCTGGAAGGGTATTCGTACAAAGAAATAGGTGACATTCTTGACTTGACGGATTCACAGGTAAAAGTCTATTTGTTTAGAGCGAGAAATAAAATTAAAAAGCAGTTGAAAGGATTGATAGAACTGGTATGAGTAAGCCTTCATTTACAAATATCGATTTATGGTTGTTTGAGTACGCCGAAGGGAATTTAAGTCCCGATCAAATGGCGCAACTCGAACTTTTCGTGCTTCAACATCCAGAGCTCGACATTGATCGCGATATGTGGGATATGGCAAAGGTATCGCATGAACCAGTTGTCTATCCGGACGAGGCTGCTTTGTTGAAGTCTGCTCCTGTTTCATCTTATTTGGGAGCAGGAATTACGGTTGTCGTGTTGTTGCTTTTTATCGTTGGCTATGGTTGGTTGAACGATTTGGAGATGATGCACACGTCAATTGCAAATTCGGAAGTTGCCAAGGCCGAATCCGGGAAAGGTACTTCGAACGAAACTGTCGTTTTAAAAAGAGAAATAGCCGATTTGAGAGAATTGGTCGTGTCGCTAGAAACTGAATTGAACGATCAGCGCTCGAATTCTATTGCGCATCACCATACGCCGTTAAACGCGAACGCCAATTTGGTAGCACAAATGTCACCTCCTACTGCTGCGACCGACCAGACCAATAGTTCTGCTCTTTCTAGTACGAACAATAGCGCCTTTTCTGGAAATAGTTTGGGCGGAGCACAGATGGAATCACAAAGGTATGAAAGGGAACCAGGTATTTTAGGGCAACAAACAGGATCACTAGAAGTGGATGATAGTGATGAATCCCTACTTGAGGAAGAGGATTCGCGTCAAATTATTGCATTGCACGAATCCCTGCAATTAGAACCTGTCGCAAGAAACACCATGCACTTGTCTGAGGAGACAATTGCCCAAAACGACCTTACTCGAGCAGCTTCTCCTACCGATGGAAATACGATTCGAGTGAATTACGAAAATTCGTACAAGTACAAAATGTCTAAGATGTTCCGTGATTTGCAACGAATGATGGACAATCCAATTGCCTTGAAAAATTTCCGCGACCCGTATTATCATGTGCCAGGAATGATTGCAAATGATTTAAATTTTGGAGTGACTGGAACTGTTGTTGCACCAAGACTACAGACAATGACGCGTCTGCAATGGATGAATACCCCGAATGAGCTGATTTCAAACGAAGTAGCGTTGGATGGTTATTCTTACGGCTTAAGAGGCGGTGTCGGAATTCAGATGTCTCACAAGTACTATAATAATGGTGGAATTCAAGACGCAAATGTGGCGTTTACGTATTCTCCGAAAATATCCGTGAATCGAAAAATATCGGTGGAACCTGCTTTCCGATTCAAAATAGGAAACAAATCTTTGGATGCAAGTCGCATGGAAGGTGCAACGGCTGTAGAAATGATGCGTGGCAACACAATTGACTATTATACCGATGGTTCGGAACCAATTGGACGCTATTTGTGGTACAAAGACATGGGAATGGGATTGAATGTGAATACGGAGTGGTTCTACGCAAGTGCTCAGGTAGACAATATGTTCCCTCACAAAGACAATATGTATTCAAGTGATTTCACAAACAATC
>JBNKGN010000057.1:0-5590 GCA_050289845.1 Crocinitomicaceae bacterium
GAAGTGTTTTCCACCAGAGATCGGGAATTTCATTTTTTAATGCGAGGGCATAATCCTCTTGTGCACATGGCACCAGATGATGTCGGTTGTATTTAGAATCTTCTCCTGCAGGATATTTAACCTCCAACCACCAACGTTCCGATTTATCACTTTTGTAAAAAACGAGATCTTCTTGAAAATCTTCCAATGTCACATAAAACTTGGTATAACCTAACTTTGATCCAATAGGGAAATCACCTACCCTTTGAGAAACACCATCGGCAAAATACCAGATTAATTGCGCAAGAAGGTTTGATGCAGCGCGGGACTGTTTCGGGTCGACTCCAGCTAGTAAAACGCATGTCATCTTATCACTGACACCTCCGTACTTCATTATTTGGCACAATTGATCTGCACGAAAACCATTGACATTATTATACGTTGCAGGATCGCTGTCGCTACTACGGACACTTTTAAAATCAACGGTAAGAAGATCGGAATTTCGCAAATGAGGCTCGGCGGTTTTCGGATTATCGTTAAAAGCGCCCAGACGCGTAACATCGAAGTACAATTTTTCGAACAGATCCACCTCTTTACGATTTACGAGCAAACGCTGCACACCAATTGTCGCATAATTAAACAAGTAACAAGGGCGTTGCATCAAAAGATGGCTAACATAGGCATTGGAAACAAGTGCATCATTGGGTTCACCAACGTCCAACTGGCTATCAATCGCACAAATATTAATGGTTTGTTCCAATCCTTCAAACCCACGATAGCAGGCCATCGTAAGATCGTGACTTCCACCGATAATGAAAGGGATAATATCAGCTTTGACTAGTTCAGAGACCACTTGTGAAACCGCGAAATAGGTATCTTCTACTTTCTCTCCAGGTGTAATCGTCCCAAGATCGTAGATTTTAAATGTCCAGTTATCACCGCGATGAAATTGCATCAATTCGCTTCGAAACGCATCATTTTTTCCTGTCACCCCTTCGGCAGAACGGCGATACTCTGGCACGTAGATAATGGCAATTCCCTTTTCATCCAATTCTGGAAACCCGTTTTCGTCGTGTACCCAAATGTTTTCTGACAAATCTCCTTTTCCTGAAATTGCAGATACTGGTTGAAAATAAATGGAAATATCTTTCATGCTAGCCTAACTTTGTTTCAAAACTAAACAATAGTCAGGCAGCAATACTTCACCCTCGATGAAAGTATAAAGGTCTCAGCGTTGAAAACTCCGGTTTACTTTTTCTTAGCGCGACCACGCTTTGGTGCTGGCTGGTTCTCAGAAATCTCAATACACTCTTCCAGCGTCAATTTCTCAGGCTCAATATCTTTCGGAAGTTTGAAGTTTTTCTTGCCAATTTTCAGGTATGGCCCCCAACGTCCGTTCAACAATTGCACCTCTGGATTTTCATCGAAAACCTTAATCATTTTCTTCGCGTCTGCTTCGCGTTTCTCCAGGATCAATTCCACTGCTCTCTCATAAGTGATCGTCATTGGATCTTCTTCTTTCGGAATCGATGCGAACAATTTCCCGAGTTGTACATACGGTCCAAATCGACCTGCATTGGCGCGCACATCCTGATCTTCCATTTGCCCTAAAACACGTGGCAACTTAAACAAATCCAAAGCCTCTTCCAAGGTGATTGAGTTGATCGATTGCGTTCCTCTCAACGAAGCAAATTCAGGCTTTTCACCATCAACTTGCTCGTCTCCGATTTGAACCATTGGTCCAAAACGACCGATACGTGCGATAATTTTGCGTCCCGATTTCGGATGGATCCCTAATTCACGTTCTCCAGTTGCTCTTTCGGAATGCTCTATTGTGTGTTCAACAGATTCGTGGAATGGTGTATAGAATTCCTTGATCATTTTTGTCCACTCGACTAACCCCTGAGCAATGTCGTCAAACTCCTCTTCTACTTTCGCCGTAAAATTGTAATCCATGATACGACCGAAATGCTCTGACAAGAAATCGGTTACAACAATACCTATATCAGTCGGTGCTAATTTATTTTTTTCTTTTCCAGTCACTTCATGTAAGGTCTCTTCTGAAACCGTACCGTTCGCAAGTGAAAATTTCTTGTAAGCACGTTCCGTTCCTTCCCGATCGGGTTTCTCGACGTAACCACGCTTTTGAATAGTTGAAATTGTTGGTGCATAGGTAGAAGGACGGCCGATTCCCAACCCTTCCAATTTCTTCACCAAAGAAGCTTCGACGTAACGTGATGGAGGTCTCGAATAACGCTGTGTTGCAGTAATTAACACTTGATCTACAGCGTCACCGCTAGAAACATCTGGCAAAATTCCAGAAGCTTCGTCTTCATCCTCATCGTCGAGAGTACTTTCCAAATACACTTTCAGAAAACCTTCAAATTTAATGATCTCCCCTTTCGCTTGGAAAGTCTCAGAAACGTTATCCGCATCGATCTTAATTGTCGTTCGTTCCAATTTCGCTTCCGACATCTGCGAAGAGATAGCACGTTTCCAAATCAAATCGTACAAACGCTCTTGATCGCTTTCTCCTGTAATACTGTGGACACCAAAGTCGGTTGGACGAATGGCCTCATGCGCTTCCTGTGCGTTCGAATTTTTGTTGGTGTATTTTTGCGGATTCGAAAACTCGCTTCCGTAGGCTTTTTCAATTTCAGCTTTCGCGCCGTTCATTGCGGTGTCCGACAAATTCACCGAGTCCGTTCTCATATAGGTGATATGCCCTGACTCGTATAAGCGTTGTGCAACAGACATGGTTCTCGACACGGTAAATCCAAGCTTCAAACTGGCTTCTTGTTGCAAAGTAGACGTCGTAAATGGCGCCACTGGCTTTTTCGTAAACGGTTTCTTGCTCACATCCGAAATCGCGAAATTTGCAACGCCGCATTCTTCGAGTAATTTGCGTGCTTCCTCTTCCGATTTCAATTGACGGGAGACATCTGCTTTAATATTTCCTTTTGGTGTAGCGAACTCCCCTACAATCTTGTAAAATGCTTCCGACGCGAAACTTTCGATCTCGCGTTCTTTCTCTACAATCAATCTCACTGCCACAGACTGCACACGCCCCGCAGAAAGGCTCGGTCGCACTTTTCGCCACAAAACTGGTGACAATTCAAATCCCACCAAACGATCCAAAATACGGCGTGCTTGTTGCGCATCTACCAACTCTTTGTTGATTTCTCTTGGCGAATCAATCGCTTTTAAAATCGCTGATTTCGTGATCTCATTGAAAGTGATACGATGTGTTTGCTTTTTCTCCAATCCCAACGTTTCGTAAAGGTGCCATGAAATAGCTTCCCCTTCACGGTCCTCATCCGTCGCGAGCCAGACCACTTCCGAAGCTTTTACCAATTTTTTGAGTTCAGCAACAACCTGTTTCTTATCGGGGGATACTTCGTACTTCGGCGCAAAATTATTTTCAACGTCAATGGCTTCTCCCTTTTTTGCTAAATCGCGAACGTGACCAAAACTTGACTTCACAATGAAATCCTTCCCAAGGTATCCTTCGATGGTTTTGGCTTTCGCCGGGGACTCAACAATTACTAAGTTCTTTGCCATAAGACAATCTTTGTTTGTTTAAAATGTAGGTGCGTCACAAAATAATGATGCGGCACAAAATTAAGACGAATTCTTACCAAATAACAAACGTTGATAGGAATTAAAAAGTTTCACTATTGACATATATATATTCTTTAACCATAGGTTAAAGGTTTCTTTGGATTTTAGCATATTTTAAATACTGCCATTTTGACACCCTTCCTTTTTTGTGTACTTTTGTTCGCTGATTTGAAAAAATGGAAGAAGTAAAAAATTTATCTAAAGATATCGACGAAAACCGTCAGGGAGAAGCAACTGTCATCGAAGGAAGCACTTCGAATGCAGGTAAAAAACTCTACGTTGAAAGTTACGGGTGCGCCATGAACTTTGCCGATAGCGAGGTCGTTGCGTCTATTTTGACGAAGGAAGGTTATGCCACTACAGGTAACGTTGACGAAGCTGATGTGGTACTGATAAACACGTGCTCAATTCGCGAAAATGCGGAGGAACGTGTGCGTCATCGTTTGACGAATTTCAAAAAGCGAAAAGAACGTCAACCCGAATTGGTGGTTGGGATTTTGGGCTGTATGGCCGAACGTCTGAAAACGCAATTACTCGAAGAAGAGAAATTGGTTGATTTGGTTGCTGGACCCGATGCCTACCGTGATCTTCCGGGGCTTATTGGAGAAGTAGAAAGTGGTCAAAAAGCAGTTAATGTACTTTTGTCGCGGGATGAAACATACGCCGATATTGCCCCTATTCGTCTGGACAAAAATGGTGTTTCCAGCTTTGTATCGATTACGCGTGGCTGCGATAATATGTGTTCGTTTTGCGTGGTACCATTCACAAGAGGTCGTGAACGTTCAAGAGACCCACAGACCATTTTTAATGAATGCAAAGAATTGTTTGATCAGGGCTACCGTGAAGTAACCCTCTTGGGACAAAATGTTGATTCCTATCGTTGGAATATGACGTCCAAAGGAGCGATCAAGGACGAGACACAGCCAACAACCAATTTTGCCGAATTGTTGCGAATGGTTGCAAAAGTTTCTCCGGATTTACGCATTCGATTTTCGACTTCACACCCTAAAGACATGACGGACGAAGTGCTTGAGGTTATCGCGGCACATGAAAATATTTGTAATTACATCCATTTACCCGTTCAATCGGGTAGTACAACCGTTTTAGAACGCATGAATCGTGGTTATTCGAGAGAATGGTACCTCGATCGTATTGCTGCAATTCGACGTATTATTCCTGGATGCGCGATTTCCACCGACATTATCACAGGGTTCTGCGATGAAACAGATGAAGAGCACGCAGACACGATTTCCATGTTCAAGGAAGTGAAATGGGATTTTGCCTACATGTATAAATATTCGGAACGTCCAAAAACTTTGGCGGAACGTCGTTTTGAAGACAATGTCCCAGAAGAAGTCAAAGGGAAGCGTTTGATCGAAATTATCGATTTGCAGCAAGCCAATTCTTTGGAACATCACAACAAGAAAATCGGCCAAATCCAGAAAGTACTTGTAGAAGGCAGATCGAAGCGCTCGGAAGACGACATGGCAGGACGCAACTCAGAAAATATCCGTGTCATCTTCCCGAAAGGCAATTTCAAGAAGTGTGATTACGTTATGGTGGAGATTACAGACTGTACGGCTGCAACCCTTCAAGGTAAGGTCATAGAAGTTCTTTCCCCTGCAAACTAATACTATGGAAATTCAGCAAGTCAAACAACGATTTGGAATTATTGGCAACGCTACCTTGCTCAACAGAGCACTCGAAGTAGCTGTGCAGGTCGCCCCTACTGATATTTCGGTGTTGGTGACAGGTGAAAGTGGAACGGGAAAGGAAATTATTCCTCAAGTAATTCATCAATTAAGTTCACGCAAACACGGCGAGTATATCGCTGTAAACTGCGGAGCCATTCCGGAAGGGACGATTGACTCGGAACTATTCGGACACGAAAAAGGTTCGTTTACAGGTGCTAGCGGGAGTCGTAAAGGCTATTTTGAAGTGGCAGACGGCGGAACGATTTTCCTCGATGAAGTTGCGGAATTGCCCAGTC